>DAISJI010000023.1:8293-9512 GCA_036821585.1 Terriglobales bacterium | reverse complement strand
CCAGCACCACCCTCTTCATCAACCTACCCACCCGCAGCGTGATCTCTTCCCCCGCTTTCAGCTTTACCGTCTGCTCGGCGTGAACTTCATTATTAATGCGTACCGCTTTCGCCTTGATTTTGCGCAGCGCGTCGCTCACCGAATCGGCCATCCCACAGCGCGCGATCAGTTTATCGAGCTTCACCACGCCGTCTTTCGCAACTTCCGCAAACCGCACCCGCACCGTCTCCACATCCTCCGGCACTTCATCGCGCTGGAACTGTTTGGCCCAGTCTTCTTCCGCCTGCTGCGCCGCTTTCACGGAATGAAAATCGGTCACAATCCGCCGCGCCAGCTCTTTCTTCGCGGCCATCGGGTGCAGATCGCCGCGCTTCACCTTTTCCTGCAGCTCAACGATCTCCACGCTGGTCACATCGGTCAGCAGCTCGTAGTACCTCCACATCAGCGCGTCGCTCACCGACATCGTCTTGCCGTACATATCCAGCGGCTTTTCGGTGATCCCGATGTAGTTCCCGTACGACTTCGACATCTTCTGCACGCCGTCGAGCCCCTCGAGCAGCGGCATGGTCAGCACCACCTGCGGAGGCTGCCCGTACGCCCGTTGCAGCTCGCGCCCCACCAGCAAATTAAATTTCTGGTCCGTGCCGCCCAGTTCGACATCCGCCTCCAGCGCCACCGAGTCATACCCCTGCGCCAGCGGATACAGCAGCTCGTGCACCGCGATCGGCTTCTCTTCCTGGAAGCGCTTGTGAAAGTCCTCGCGCTCCAGCATCTGCGACACCGTGTACTTCGCCGCCAGCTTGACCATGCCCTCGGCGCCGAGCGCGCGTAGCCACTCGCCGTTGAAGACGACCTTGGTCTTCGCCGGGTCGAGGATCTTGAACACCTGCTGCTTGTACGTCTCGGCGTTGGCTTCGATCTGCTCGCGCGATAGCGGCGGACGCGTCACCGACCGGCCCGTCGGGTCGCCGATCATCCCGGTGAAGTCGCCAATCACGAAGTACACCGTGTGCCCCATGTCCTGGAAGTGCTTCAGCTTGCGGATGAGCACGGTGTGGCCGAGGTGGAGGTCGGGCGCGGTCGGGTCGAAGCCGGCCTTGATCTTCAGCGGCGTGCCGGCGGCCAGCGACTTCTTGAGCTTCTCTTTCAGCTCGTCCAGCCGGATGATCTCCGACGCGCCTTTGCTGATGTAGGCAATCTGCTCGTCAACGGGGCGGAA
>DAISJI010000023.1:6022-8193 GCA_036821585.1 Terriglobales bacterium | reverse complement strand
GCGCTGATCGTGGCCATCGCCACCCGCCACGCCGACGCCGTGGACATCAAGTTTCTCGTCGACGGCCACCCCGTCTGGGTCGCCCTTCCCCATCCGGCATGGGTGGAATACAACAAGCGCACGGGCAAGATCATTACCGACCCGCTCGCCGTGGAAGCCGCCGGACATTATCTGAAGCAGGCGATCGAGCAGGGCGAAGACGGCAGCCGCGAGATGCATACCCTGACCGTCGCCGAATCGCTTCGCCACGTGGAAGCCGTGGTTGACGAGATTCGGCGCGGGGTCGGCAAAGGATCGAAAGAAGAGGCGGTCGTGACGAATTTGTAATTGAAAATTTGTAATTTGTAATTTGCTATCCGGATCAGGGCAATTTGAAATTACAAATTACCAATTGCAAATTACAAATCACCAATAGATGTGACCCCCGGCACATCGGGCCCCCGGCCGCAGTTTCACAATCGAGGGTTCATATCCGGCCTTTATAGAGGAGACGCCATCATGTCCACAGCCGAAATTGCCGAGCCGGTCACTTCCACCGGTAGCGCCATTCAGAACCGCGCGCTGGCCACTTGGGTCGAGGAAGTCGCAAAACTCTGCAAGCCCGACCAGGTCCACATCTGCGACGGTTCCGCCGACGAATACCAGGAGATGTGCCGCCTGATGATCCAGTCCGGCACCGCCATCGCCATGGATTCCAAGAAGCGCCCCAACAGCATTTTCGTGCGCTCCAATCCCGCCGACGTCGCCCGCGTCGAGGACCGCACCTTCATCTGCTCCAAGAACAAGGAGGATGCCGGCCCGACCAACAACTGGGAGTCTCCCGACAAGATGCGGGAGATCCTGCACAAGCTCTACACCGGCTCCATGGCCGGCCGCACCATGTACGTCATCCCGTACAGCATGGGCCCGATCGGCTCGCCCATCGCCAAGATCGGCGTCGAAATCACCGATTCCCCCTACGTCGTCGCCAACATGCACATCATGGCCCGCGTCGGAAAGAAAGTCCTGGACGTAATGGGACGCGACGGCGAATTCGTGAAAGGCTTGCACTCGGTCGGCGCGCCGCTCGGCCCCAATGATGCCGACACCGCCTGGCCCTGCAACTCGGAGCAGAAGTACATCTGCCACTTCCCCGACACGCGCGAGATTTGGTCTTACGGCTCCGGTTACGGCGGCAACGCCCTGCTGGGCAAGAAGTGCCACGCCCTGCGCATCGCCTCGGTACAGGCGCGCGACGAAGGCTGGATGGCCGAGCACATGTTCATCCTCAAGCTCACCAACCCCGAGGGCAAGTCGAAGTTCATCACTGGCGCCTTCCCGTCGGCCTGCGGCAAGACCAACCTCGCCATGCTCATCCCGACCATCCCCGGCTGGAAAGTCGAGACCGTGGGCGACGACATTGCCTGGATGAAATTCGGCGCCGACGGCCGCCTGTACGCGATCAATCCCGAGTCCGGGTTCTTCGGCGTGGCGCCGGGCACGAGCATGAAGTCGAACGCCAATGCCATGCTGACGGCGACCAAGAACTCCATCTTCACCA
The DNA here is from genome assembly GCA_036821585.1 of Terriglobales bacterium. GTDB lineage: Bacteria > Acidobacteriota > Terriglobia > Terriglobales > Acidobacteriaceae > DAISJI01. Next base: position 6,653 of record DAISJI010000023.1, on the reverse strand, counting down.
ACGTCGCCCTTACGCCCGATGGCGATGTCTGGTGGGAAGGCATGACCGACACCAAGCCGGCGCACCTGGTGGATTGGCTGCGCCGTCCGTGGACGCCCGAGTGCGGACGCAAGTCCGCGCATCCCAACGCCCGCTTCACCACGCCGGCGAAGCAGTGCCCGGCCATCGCGAAAGAGTGGGAAGATCCCAAGGGCGTTCCGATTGACGCCATCCTCTTCGGCGGACGCCGTGCCGGCATCGTTCCGCTCGTGACCGAAGCCTTCGACTGGCAGCACGGCACCTTCCTCGGCTCCACCGCCAGCAGCGAGACCACCGCGGCCGCCACCGGAAAAGTCGGACAGCTTCGCCGCGATCCCATGGCCATGCTGCCCTTCTGCGGCTACCACATGGGCGACTACTTCGCACACTGGCTCAAGATCGGCAAGAAGGAAGGCGCCAAGCTGCCGAAGATTTTCTACGTCAACTGGTTCCGCACCGACGAGAACGGCAAGTTCCTGTGGCCCGGATACGGCGAGAACAGCCGCGTGCTGCGCTGGGTCTTCGAGCGCTGCGACGGCAAGGCCAACGCCATCGAGACTCCGATCGGCCGCCTGCCCGGGCCGAACGATCTCGACACCAAGGGACTCGACGT
>DAISJI010000023.1:4107-5922 GCA_036821585.1 Terriglobales bacterium | reverse complement strand
CGCCCCTCGCCCGTTCTTCCCCTGAACACGAGGAACGCACATGAAACGGAATCTCGCCATCGCCGCTTTAATCCTGGCCTTCGCCGCCGCCCTCACCGCCGCCATCCCGGCGCAGGACGCGCAACCTGGCGCCGACGACCCCGCCATCACCATCTACAACCAGAATTTCGCGGTCGTCCGCCAGTCGCTCGGCCTTGACCTCAAGCCCGGCGTCAACGACATCCGCTTCTCCGACACGACCTCCACTCTCGAGCCCGACTCGGTCATGCTCCGCGATCCTCTCGGACGCCGACAGCTCCAGGTTTACGAGCAGAACTTCCGCAACGATCCCGTTTCGCAGGAATTGCTGCTCTCCATGTTCGAAGGCCAGACCATCGACTTCCGCGTGAACAACGAAAAGGTCGTCTCCGGCAAGATCATCCGCAGCGGCTACGTCCCGCGCGGCGCCACCACGCAGCCCATCATCGAAGTGGACGGCCATCTCCAGTTCGGACTCCCCGGCCAGCCGCTGTTTCCCTCGCTTGGCAACGATTCGATCCTGAAGCCCACGCTGCACTGGCAGCTCGCCACCGACAAGCCCGGCCGTCTCGACGCCGAGTTGTCGTACGTTTCCGGCGGCATGAAGTGGGACGCCGACTACAACATCGTCGCCCCCGAGAATGGCGACGTCCTCGATTTCATCGGCTGGATCACCATCGACAACCAGAGCGGCAAAACCTTTGACCACGCCCGCGTCCGCCTCATGGCCGGCGACGTCAACAAGATCCTGCCGCAGATGTACCAGATGGGCGCCGGCAGAGCGGAAGCCAAAGCTGCGGACATGGCCATGCAGCCCGCCGTCACCGAGCGCTCCTTCGACGAGTTCCACCTCTACACCCTCGAGCGCCCGGTCACCCTGCGCGATCACGAGATGAAGCAGGTTGAGTTCGTGCGCTCCACCGGCGTCCGTTCGCAGCGGCTCTACATCTACGACGGCGCCAGCATCAACTGGAACCAGTACCGCGGCTGGTCCTTCGAGAACATCCGCAACGATCCCAGCTACGGCACGCAGTCCAACCCGAAAGTCTGGGTCATGCAGGAATTCAAGAACACCGCCGCCAACCACCTCGGCATCGCGTTGCCCAAGGGACGCATGCGCTTCTACCGCCGCGATGAAGACGGACGCCTCCAGTTCACCGGCGAGAACCTGATCGACCACACCCCCACCGACGAGACCATCCGCCTCTACACCGGCAACGCCTTCGACGTCGTCGGCGAGCGCAAGCGCACCAACTACCACGTCGACAGCGCCCACAACACCTGTGATGAGTCCTTCGAAATCCATCTGCGCAACCACAAAAAGACGGAAGTGACCGTCCGCGCCGTCGAGCACCTCTACCGCTGGAGCAACTGGCAGATCACCAGCAAGACGCACCCGTATCGCAAGCTCGACTCCAACCAGGTTGAGTTCCCGGTCACCATCGCCCCCGACGGTGAAGTCGTCATCACCTACACCGCGCATTACTCGTGGTAAAACAGTGCGAAGTGCCAAGTGCTAAGTGCGAAGCAAAGCCAACCAGTCTTCGCACTTGGAACTTCGCACTTCGCACTTTATGTTTGCGCGCAAAGTAAAGGTCGAATACGAATCCGGCGGCGCCCGCCACCCCGCTCCCCTCAAGTGGCTCGACAACTTCGCCATGCGCAACTTCACCAACGACGCAATCTTCGACGACACCCTCCCCATTTCCGACGGCCTCATGGAAATCGGCGCCCGCGTCCCGCTCGACCGCCTGAAATCTGACATGGAAGACTGGTTCCGCCGCAAGGGTTACATCA
>DAISJI010000023.1:0-4007 GCA_036821585.1 Terriglobales bacterium | reverse complement strand
GTTCTCTGGATTTTCGACGGGTCGTGTGCGATTTTCGGGGTTGTCGCGGTGTCCATCCCGCCCTCGGTGACTTTCATCACCATCAGCACCTTGTCGTCAATGTGGACGCCGCCGCGCGCAAACGCTTCGAGTTCGGTCAGCACGCAGTCGATGATCTCCTGTGCCGGTTTCTCGCGGTTGCGCGAGACGCATTCGGCCAGCCGCTCCGTACCGTACTCTTCTTCGGTGAGATCGCACGGTTCCGTGATCCCGTCGGTGCAGGCCACGAAAACATCTCCCGGCTGCAGCTTGCACGAGCCGCGCGAGTACTCCGCGTCGGGAAAGAGCCCGACCACCGTGCCGCCTTCCTGGAGCAGCCGGTATTCCCCACTGGTGCCGTCCACCACAATGGGTGGAACGTGTCCCGCGTTGATGTAATGCAGTCCGTTGCGGCGCGTGTCCAGCAAACCCAGGAACACGCTCAGGAATTTCCGCGACTTGGTGTCGTTGAAGATCATTTCGTTCAACGACAGCGCCAGCACCTCCAGCGAATGCAGGTGGGTCACCAGCGCGCGCAGCGTCGCCTGCAGGTTCGACATCACCATCGCCGACGCCACGCCCTTGCCTTCCACGTCGGCCACCACCAGCAGCAGCGTCTGCGGTCCCAGCGAGAGGAAATCGTAGTAGTCGCCGCCTACTTCGTAGCAGGGCTGGTTGCTCACCGCCAGCTCATATCCGGGGACGATCGGCGGCGCATCCGGCAGCAGGCTGCGCTGGATGCCGCGCGCCATTTCCAGTTCGCGCTCGATGCGCTGTTTCTCCAGCGCCGTCCGGTGCAGGCGCGCGTTTTCCAGCGCCATCGCCATGTGTCCGGATAGCTTGTCCAGGAATTCCTGGTCGTCGGCGGTAAAGGCGCCGCCCGTCTGCTTGTTCAGCAACTGGATCACGCCCACGATCTCGCCGTTCTTGTGGCGGATCGGCATGCACAGCAGCGAACGCGTCCGGTAGCCGAATTTCTTGTCGAAGCTGGAATCAAAATAGGGCAGCGTGTAGGCGTCGGGCACGTTGAGCGCCTCGCCCGACACGGCCACCGATCCGGCCACGCCCGTGCCGATGGGCAGTCGGATCTCCTGGCTCTCCAGTCCCTGCGCCACGATTGACCAAAGCTGTTTGTGCTCCTTGTCCACCAGGAACACGGAGCCGCGGTCGGCGTCCACCTGCTCGCGCGCGATTTTCAGGATCAGTTCCAGCAATTCGGCCAGGTCGAGCGTCGAATTCAGCAGGCGCGTCGCTTCGAACAGCGCGGACAGCTGTTTCACCAGCCGCTGGCTTTCTTTTAACGTCGAGACCAGTTTGGGCGCGGTAGCAGATTCCACTTGCAACCTTCTGTTGTGAATATCGAGGCCGCGACACCGCTCTCCACCAGTGCCGCTCGTGCCGGAGTGCCGCTAACTATATGTCGAGTTATCGAGATTGTAAATACGAGCCTACTTGTCGTAATGCAGCAGCGAAACCACTTCGTATCCCGCCAGTTTCGCCCGCCCCTTGAGAAAATCCAGCTCCACGATAAACGCCAGGCTCGCCACCTTCCCGCCCAGCGATTCCACCAGTTGCGTGGTCGCCTTCGCGGTGCCGCCGGTCGCCAGCAGGTCGTCCACGATGATCACGCTTTGCCCCGGCTGGATCGCGTCCTTGTGGACCTCCAGCGTGTCGCTGCCGTACTCCAGGTCATACGTCCACTTTGCCGTTTCCGCCGGCAGCTTCTTCGGCTTGCGCACCGGCACGAAACCGGCATTCAGGCGGTACGCTAACGCTGGGCCGAAGATGAACCCGCGCGCCTCGATACCCAGCACCAGGTCCACGCGCCGTCCGATGAACTTCTGCCCCAGCGAATCGATCAGTTTCGCCAGTCCGACCCGGTCTTTCAGCAGCGTGGTGATGTCGTAAAACAGAATGCCGGGCTTGGGAAAGTCCGGCACTTCGCGGATGTACGACTTCAGGAACTCGCAATTGTCCGCCGCTTGTTTGGGCTGCATTACCACGCTCCTTCGATGCGGAAAGTTTTCAGTCCCTCGACGGGCCGCGCTTCACTCTCGTCCACCTCGTCCACCCGCGCCGCCCGCGGCCCTTCCTGCAACTTGCGGCGCAGCTGGTTGAGCTGCTCGCGCGTGCCGGTGGCCAGCACTTCGACCGAGCTGTCGAAATTATTGCGCACCCATCCGAAAACGCCCAGTGTGCCCGCCTCCCGCTCCACGAACCAGCGGAAGCCCACTCCCTGCACACGCCCGCGCACGACATATCGACGTGTATGCAGTTCAGGTTTTTCTGCGGTTGCCATCAGAAGCGGGAGTATATCCGATTGGAAATTTGAAATTTTCAAATTTAAAATTACAAATTACAAATCCGCAGAAAGCCTACGCCCTCGACAAATACGCCCCGTCGCTCGTGTCCACCTTGATCTTCTCGCCTTCGCTGATGAACGGCGGCACCTGCACGATCAGCCCGGTTTCCGTCTTCGCCGCCTTGGTGACGTTGGTCGCCGTCGCCGACTTCAGCCCCGGCTCGGTCTCCACCACCGTCATCTCCACCGTCTGCGGCAGTTCGATGCCCACCGCTTTCCCGTCGTAGAACTCGACCTTGATCAGCAGGTTCGGGGTCAGGTATTCCACCGCGTCGCCCAGGATCTCCTTCGACAGGTACGTCTGCTCGTACGACTCGATGTTCATGAAGTAGTAGTTGTCGCCTTCGCTGTAGAGGAACTCCATCTCCGTCTCGTCCACCATGACCTTGTCGATCGCGTCGCCGGAGCGGAAGCGGTACTCGAACATCGCGCCGGTGCGGATGTTGCGCAACTTGGCCTGGATAAACGCCCTCAGGTTCCCGGGGGTGCGGTGCTCCACGCTGAAAACGGCGTGCAGCTCGTTGTTGTGCTTGATCACCATCCCCGGACGCATTTGTGTGGCTGAAATCGCCATGAGCTAGCTGGTTCTCCTTCAGGATCTTGGCGGCCGTCGTGTGCCGCGGAGGGCGGGAAAGCCCTGATTTCGTTGGCCGCGAGAGGCAAACACTTCATTGTAGCGCAGGCACTGCCGATTGCCATTGATCGGGCAAACGAAAACCCCGGTAGTCATCCGGGGTCAGAGTGGATACTTCGCCGCCTGTCAGATTTATTGTACAGCAGCAGTCAATAGGCCGAGTGACTGGTCGGAGGGCAGCAGACTCGAACTGCAGTGGCTGACTAGGCCACTCGACCGCTTGACAGGCGACGTCCAGTACCCACTGGCAATACCCTCCAAAACGCCGGTCCTGTCCGTTTGAATTCTAAACACTTGACTCCTTCGTTCAGCACCCAAAAGTCATTTGCGATGAAGACAGCGCGCCCAAATCGGAACAGTTCTAACCTCTACGTCTACTAAAGAACTGGTACCCGGTGACGGTTGTGCCGTTCCGTAACGAAGGCAAAGGCTCCGGGAACCGCAAGCTCAGTGAAACGCACTGCCTCAAAATCAGGATGTGTCATTCCGAGCGACGATGCGGGTTGCGCTAACCGGTTTTGCCAGCGCAACCCGCATCCGAGTCGAGGAACCTGCATTTCCCCGCCGAGGAGTAAAATTTCCCCGGTATCACTCATACCATTTACTGCATCTCACGATTGAGGTGGTGCGCATGACTGATTACGAGCATTTTGGCGATTACCAGCCCTCCGACCGCAGCGGCATCGGACTGGCACTTACTTTCCTCTTCATCGGGCTCGGCGCCGGGGCACTGGCCGCACTGCTCTTAGCGCCCAATTCCGGCAAGCAGACGCGCCGGTCGCTGCGCCGCAAATACGAGGACGCCCGCGAGGTCTTCGACGACTTCACCGAGCAGGCCGGCGACGTCATCGAGCGCGGCGCCGAATGGGCCAATACCGCGAAGGAAAAAATCGAACCTCTGGCCAAGAAAATCCGCCGCTAAAGAATGCAGAAGTAAGAAGTCAGAATGAAGAACGCCGCAGTCCCATTCTTCATTCTGACTTCTTCATTCTT
>DAISJI010000022.1:7068-15268 GCA_036821585.1 Terriglobales bacterium | reverse complement strand
TGCGGTCGTCCTGAGAATCCGCCGCCGCAAATTCAAGCCGGCGTTCAAGACGGGCGAGATCCACGTGACCCGGCGCCTGTTCCGCTCCGGCGACAGCGAGTATCTGCTCAACGGCAAGCTCTGCCGCCTGCGCGATATCCAGGACATCTTCATGGGCACGGGCCTGGGTCCGGAGTCTTACGCGATCATCGAGCAGGGACGCATTGGCCAGATCCTCAGTTCGAAGCCCACCGACCGGCGCGCGATCATCGAGGAAGCCGCGGGCATCACCAAGTTCAAGACGAAGAAGCGGCTGGCCGAAGCGCGACTGGAAGAGGCGAAGCTGAACCTGGCGCGGATCAACGATATTTTCGAGGAAGTCACGCGCCAGATGAATTCGCTCAAGCGCCAGGCCGCCAAGGCCGAGCGCTTCGGCCGCGTGCGCGACGAGATGCGCGGCAAGTTGCGCCTGGTTCTGGCCAGCAAGCTGGCCGCGATGCGCCAGGAAGCCCAGGAACTGGAAGCGACGCTGCACCAGCTCACCGAAGATCTGCACATCAAGGGAGAGGCGGTGCGAGCGCTGGAAGTCGAGCAGGCTACCGGCATGCAGCGCGGCTACTCGATCGAGGACGAATCGCGGCAGACACGCGAGGCGATGGCGGCAATCACGCGCGAATCGGACCGCTCCGCCGCACGTCAGCTTGCCAACGAAGAACGTTGCACCGAGCTTGCCATCCGCTCCGAAGCCGCAGTGTCGGAAATTGCGCAGACGCATTTGAAACTGGAAGCCCTGACCGCCGAGCGCGAGTCGCACCAGCAGTCGGTGGATTCCGCCGCCGGTGAACTCACGGCCGCGCAGACGGAAGCCACAGCGCGCCAGGAAGAAGCCCGCGCCGCCGCTACCGCGCTGGCGGAAGTGGAGCGCCAGCAGGAGCAGCGCCGCAGCGCCATCATGGAGGCGGTCGCCGCCACGTCGGACGTCCGCAACCGCATTGCGCGCGCGCAGGAGCGCATCACCGGGTTGGAGCGCGAACTCCGCCGCCTGACCGGCGAACTCGAATCCGGCCGCTCGCAACTGGAAACCTTCGGCGGACAGCGCGGGCAGATCGCGATCGAATTCGCATCGTCATCCCAGTGCGCCGCCGGCTTGACCGAGCGGATTTCCGGGACGCGCACCACGCTGGCTCAGAAGCGCGCCGAGGAAACCCAGTCCAAGAATCGGCTTGACACCTTGCGCGCGGAATATGCCACCGCTTTGGGCAAGAAGGGTTCCCTGGAAGCGGTCATCGCCGAGCACGGGTATTCGACCGAATCCGTGCGGCGCCTCTTCCAGTCGGGCGTGCTGCACGACGGCTTCCGCCCGGTGGGAGTGCTGGCCGATTTCCTGGAAGTGGACGCCCGCTACGAGCACGTGGTGGAAGATTTTCTGCGCGACGAACTGAACTTCGTCGTCGTGAAGTCGTGGGACGCCGCCGACGAAGGCATGCGCCTGCTGCGCAGCGACGCGGACGGCCGCGCCACCTTCATGGTCCATCCCAGCGACTCGCAGGCGAAGTTCTCGTTCGTGCTTGACGAGGCCGCGCACCAGGCGCCGCACCGCGATCACCCCATCCTGCCGCTGAAGAACACCATCCGCGTGCTGAACGGCTTCGGCAAATCGCTGGAAGTGATCCTGCCCAAGCTGCGCGACGGCTACATTGTTCCCGACCCGGCCGTCGCTCGCGACCTGGCGCTGGAAAATCCCGACGCGTTCTTCCTGTCGCAGTCGGGTGAATGCTTCCACAATGTGACCGTCACCGGCGGCAAACAGCGTGCGGAAGGGCCGCTCTCGATGAAGCGCGAGCTGCGCGAGGTGGTCCGCCAGATGGAAGACATCGAGAACACGCTGCGCGGGGAAGAGCGGCGCTGCCTGACCCTGGGCCGCGAAATCCAGGAACTGGCCACGCTACTGGAGCGGCTGGAGAACGAAAAACGCGAGGCCGACAAGCAGGCCATGACCAGCGGCCACGCGCTGCACCAACTCGAATCCGAGGTGGAGCGCATCCGCCAGCGGGTCGAGATCGCCGAAAGCGAAGTGCGCCACGTCGAGCAGGAACGCTCGGCGGTCGAGGCGCAAATCGCCGAGTACCAGGCCGAATCCGCGGTGGCCGAAGACCTGCGTGCCGGTCTGGAAGGCGAAGCGGCTGCCGCGCAGGAGAGCCTTGCGGGATTGCGCGAAACACGCGATTTCGCGGCCAACGTCGCTTCCGAGATGATGGCCCGCGTGGCCGCCATCGAGGAGCGGAAGCGTGCCGCCGTCGCCGCCCTGGTTCGCCTGGAAGCGCAGGTGGCCGACATCGCCTCGCGCCTGGAGCAGCTTGAATCGCAGCGCCAGATGTCCATCGCCGAAAAAGCGCAGCGCGAGCTGGAAAACCTGCAGATCGCGGAACAACTGGTCGCGCTGGCCGCCGAGCGTGAGCAGGCGGAAGCGCGCGAGCGGGAGCTCCACGCCGAGTCCGAGCAAGTGCGCGCGCGCATCGCCGCCCTGGAAGAAGAATTGCGCGCAGCGCGCCTGGACCTGGACGCCGTGCGTGATCGTCGCGGCGAGATATCCGCGCAGGCCGCCAAATTGCAGTCCGACCAGCAACACATGGCGGAGACCTCGGTGAACGAGTTGGGCGTCACCGCTGACGACCTGCTCGCCGACGAATCTCTTGTCCGGGTCAGTGGGGAAGAGTTGACGGTTCAGGACACGGCTTATCGCGAACTTCGCGCCAAGCTGGATGCCATGGGTCCGGTCAACATGATGGCCCTGGAGGAGTACCAGGAAGCCCGGCAGCGCCACGAGTTCCTCGACGCGCAACGCAAGGACCTGCTCGACTCGATCGCCAACACGCAAAATGCGATCAAGGAGATCGAAACGGTTTCACGCCAGAAATTCGAGGAAGCGTTCACGGCGATCAACGAGAATTTTGCCAAGACGTTCAACAAGCTGTTTGGCGGCGGGCAGGCGTTCATGCGGCTCACCGACCTGGAAAACACGGCGGAGAGCGGGATCGATGTGGTCGCCTCGCCTCCGGGCAAGAAGCTGCAAAACGTGCTGCTGCTCTCGGGCGGCGAGAAGGCGCTCACCGCGCTGGCACTGCTGGTCGGCATCTTCCAGTACACGCCGAGCCCGTTCTGCATCCTCGACGAAGTGGATGCGCCGCTCGACGAAGCCAACGTTGGCCGCTTCACCGAACTGGTGAAGGAGATGAGCGAGCGCACGCAGTTCATCATCGTGACCCACAGCCGGAAGACGATGAGCGTGGCCCCGGTCATGTACGGCGTGACGATGCAAGAACCGGGCGTATCGAAGCTGGTTTCGGTGCGCTTCCACGAAGCGAAGCCAATACCGCAGGCAGCGACGGCATAGAGAATTTCGCGCCCGGCCGAGGGCGAGCGGGCTACACGAGAAATTTCCAAAGTGCGCCGTCAAATCGCGCTTGACACGCCGTCCATGCTGCGTTCCATTTCATAAGTGCCGTTTGTCACACACCATACGTACATCGTCTTACGATAATATACTGTACCGTATATAGTCTAAGGCAGTATTTATGCGCATTGGAACACTCCGTGCAACCTGTCAATATATTTCCATCTTAGCGCCGCCGCGATGACGCTCATGTCTTTCTCGTTACGTTGACAAAAAACTTGCGCTAGCTAGAATACGTCCTCGTTCCTATCGGAAAGAAATTCATCGTGAGCCGCCCGACCGAACAAGACGTCCTCCAACAGACCGACTTCACGGACCTGGAACTCTACGCGAGCGGAAAGGTGCGCGACGTTTACCGTTGCGATAACGAGCACCTGCTCTTCGTCGCCACCGACCGCATCTCCGCTTTCGACTACGTCCTGGCGACCGGCATTCCGAACAAGGGGCGGGTGCTCACACAACTCTCGCTGTTCTGGTTCGATTTTCTGAAGGACATCGTTCCCAATCACCTCGTCAGTGCCGACGTGGACAAATACCCGGCGCACCTGCGCGCTTATCGGGAAGTGCTGCGTGGGCGTTCCATGCTGGTGGTGAAGGCCGACATGTTCCCGGTCGAGTGCGTGGTGCGCGGCTATCTCTCCGGTTCCGGCTGGAGGGAATACCAGAAGACGGGCGCGGTGTGCGGTATCCAGATGCCTTCCGGGTTGAAGGAATCGGACAAGCTGCCGGAGCCGATTTTCACTCCGGCGACGAAGGCGACCACCGGCCACGACGAGAATATTTCATTCCATGACATGGCGAAGATCGTCGGCGCGCCCCTGTCCGAGCAACTCCGCGATCTCAGCCTTCGCGTTTATAAGAAGTCCGCCGATTACGCCCGCTCTCGCGGTATCATCCTTGCGGACACGAAGCTTGAATTTGGCCGTACCGAGGCCGGCATCCTCCTGGCCGACGAGGTGTTGACCCCCGATTCGTCCCGCTTCTGGCCCGCGGACAAGTACCAGCCCGGTAAAAGCCAGGAATCGTTCGACAAGCAGTACGTGCGCGATTACCTCGAGCAGATCCGGTGGAACAAGCAGCCGCCTGCACCGGCGTTGCCCACCGAGGTTGCCGAGCGCACCAGTGAGAAGTACGTGCAGGCATTTCGCCAGCTCACCGGAAGGGAGCTGGATGGGTAATGAGAATGAGTAAGAGAGGCTCATGAGCTGGGCCGATATCGCCATGGTTGCCGTCGTCCTGCTTTCCGTTTTGCTGGCGGCGGCGCAAGGCTTCTTCTTTGAAATGTTTTCGCTGGCCGGCGTCGTGCTCGGTTACCTGCTGGCGGCGTGGGAATACACGCGGGTGGCGCCGCTGATCGAGCCCTACGTCAAGACGCCGTGGGTGGCCAACCTGGTGGCCTTCCTGGTGATTTTTCTCGCCGTGGCTTTGCTGGCGAGCGCCATCGGACGCCTGGTACGGGCGACCGTGAAGGAAGTCGGGCTGCGCTGGTTCGACCGGCTGCTGGGCGCGGTGTTTGGGCTGGCGCGCGGGCTGCTGGTGGTGATGGTGATTGCGCTGGCGCTGGCGTCGTTTACGCCGGAGTCGGCGGTGTTGAGCAATTCGCGGCTGGCGCCGTACTTGCTGGTCGCGGCACGCGCGGCGGTATGGCTGGCGCCGACGCAGGTACGCATGCAGTTTCGCGCCGGCATGGACGCGCTCAGCGGCTTGCGGAAGGACGGCAAGCCAGGCGCGGCGGACAAAAAGGATTCGGCGGCCCCCGCGGCACCACCCGCGACCCGCCAGTAAGACAACGGATTCATATAAGGAGACCGAACGTGAAGGACCAACTGGAAGCGCTGGTATTGCAGATGTACAAGAGTGGAATTCTTTATTCGGAAGCGGTGCGCGAGTTCAAGAAGCGCTTCATCCTCACGGTCCTCCAGGAGAACCAGGGCAACCAGTGCAAGGCCGCGCGCCAGCTCGGCATGCACCGCAACACGCTCTCCCGAACTATCGCCGAATTGAAGGTGGACGTTCGCCAGCTCCGCGACGGAGCTCGCCGGCCCCCGCGTAGCGCCCGCCCGATGGTCATGGAAAAGAAAGTGGCGCGCTAGCGTCTTTGCGGCCTGGCGCCTGGCCGGAGGCGCGGATTCGAGCGGACCGCTGGAGTACGGAATACGAAAAAAGGGGCAGCCGCGAGGCTGCCCCTTTCGATTCAACTCAACAAGATTACTTCTTTCTGCGCGTCGTGCCCTTGGGCGCCGCCTTGCCTTTGGCGGGCGTCGCGGGAGCCCTCTTGCCGATGAACGCCCCCTCCGTCATGTGGATCATGAAGGGTTTGGCATCGAAGCTGGCCGGATTGCCCTGCACCTTCGCCATCTCGCCGGCCTTGGGCGTCAGGGCGGCGGGAATCGCCACCGGGAACGTCAACTCGACGTCGGCGACGTTGTTCTGAATGTCGTCATAGGTCGATGCGAGCATGAGCTTGTACTTTTCGGCTCGAATCACTTTGGCTTCGAATTGGATCGGCTTGCCCTTGATCTGGTTCCACACCTGATCGGCGCACGGCTGGTTGCCGGAAGTGAAGATAAGCTCGAACTCGTCGAACATCATGTCCTTCACTTGCTTGGTCTGGCAGAGCTTGGCGGCCTGCTCGGCCGGTGTGGGTGCGGATGGGACCTTGAAATCCGGCGGGATATTCTGCTGGCTTGCGGCCTGCTGCACCAATCCCTGCCAGCCGTCGTCGCCACCGTGATACTTGGTGTAAGCGCTCTTACCGAAGGCGCTGATCTGCGCGTTACCCTGGGCCAAGGTTACGGCCTTGGCAATCCAGAAAAGTCCCTTGGGATCGATCGGCTTCTGCGAGAGATACGCGAGTGCCAGGGGATAGACGTTCTGCAGGTCGTTGGGATTGGCAGCGACGGCCACGCTCAGGGCTTCGGCCGCCTGCGGATAATTTTTTGCCTGCAACGCCTGCAGTCCGACCGCGCCGTTGAAGATAGGGGCCGTCTGCTGCTTCAGCTTGGTCCAATCCTCCGGCGACGTACCGGCGGGGGCCTGGGCCGTCTGCAGGGCCTGCACTCCCAGCTGGCCATACTTTCCGGCATCGTTGAGGCACTGCATGGCGTTCGGCCCACCTTGCGCCGCGCACATGCGGTTGGAATAGGTCAGCAGTGCCAGCGCTTTAAGGTTTACTGGATCGGCCTGAAGCAGTCGACCGGCAGCATCCTGGAGTTTCGGAATGTCATTGATTTTCTGGTACGCGGCGATCAATTGTTCCAGAGCAGACACCTTCACCACGCTGTTCGGGTACTGCCGCAGAAAAGCCTCATAGGCCTCCGCTTGGGCTTTCGGATCAGCCTGGTTCGTCGCCGTCACATAGGCGTTATATTCCGCGGAATCTTTGATGGTCGGTCCGGTCTGTTGTCCGGATGGTGCCGATTGTGCGCACGCCGGCAGCGTTGCCGAGAGCGCAACGGCGGCAATGGCAAACGCGAGCGCGAGGTTCACGAGCGACTTCTTCATGCGAATGGCTCCTTCACTCCTGGGAAGTAGGAAACTCCATCCACGCACTCACAGCCGGCACGCGGACGTACAGGGACCCGAAACGGCAAACTCTTACCACCGCCTGCCCCGGAACCGAGCAGGACCCAACGTGAAGTTCGGATTATAAGATATCACCGCCGGTCTTGTGCAAGCTGCGTGGCGAAATCTGACTTCCCGTGGTGCGATAAGATGCACGTGGCAAACTGACGGATGTACGAGAATGCTCGCGAGACCGCAATGGACGCGGTCTCTAGCGTCGGAAACGATGGGAACAAGCGAATGCCAACTCAGGGCCGTTCCATTCAGGGAAAAATTGTTGTCGTAACCGGCGGTCAACCCGGCAAGTGCCAAATGCGGACAGCCGTACTGCGTCATTCATGCCGAGGCTTCGCAACGCGCCCTGCGACGTGCTAACATCGCCCTTCTTAGGGGTTCCCCCAGGAGGACAATATGTCGAGAGACGACGGTAATGGCTTTCTATGGTTTTTGACGGGTTTGGGCATCGGCGCCGCCATCGGTGTTCTGTACGCGCCCAAGTCCGGCCGCGAGACCCGTGACCTCATCATGCAGAAAGCGGAAGAAGGACGCGAATACGCCCGCGAAGGCGCGCAAAAGGCCCGCGAGCAGGCAGGTCAATGGGCGGACAAGGGCAAGGACGTCCTCAACCAGCAGAAGGAGCAGGTTCGCTCCGCTTACGAAGCCGGCCGCCAGGCATATCGCGAGGCGACCACCGAAGGAAACAAAGGCGGCGCATAACGACGCCGGCGGCTTGGGCAGGGAACCTGCTCTTTTGCCGCACCGGCCACGATTTTCGAGACCGACATGGAAACTCGATTCACCATCCTGCTGATTGAAGTTGGCGCCGCGATCGTGATCCAGATCGCGCTGCTGGCGGCCGTCTTGTCCGCGGTGAATAAAAGCACCAAGCGGCTGGAGTCGCTCGCCGACGAAATCCAGCGGCGCGCCATTCCCACGCTCGACGCCGCGCTGGAGCTGATCACCAATACCAAGCCCAGGATCGAGGAGATCATCAGCAACGCCGCCGAATCCTCGGCCACGCTGAAGGCCCAACTCGAACGCCTGGACAGCACCGTGACCGACATCGTGGACCGCACGCGCCTGCACGTGATCCGCGCCGACAACCTGGTCTGCCGCACCATGGACCGCGTGGAGGAAACCACCGAACTGGTGCACACGACCGTCATTTCGCCGATCCGCCAAGTCTCGGCCATCGTGCAGGGA
>DAISJI010000022.1:0-6968 GCA_036821585.1 Terriglobales bacterium | reverse complement strand
AGAGCTTCGCTCACAAAAGGAGTGGTATGTCCGACCAAATTCAGGGCCAAAGTGTGGAAGCGGCCGAACCGGAAAGTCATCTGCTGCGCTACGTCTCGCTGGGCGTGGCCGTTCTCTATGTCATTGTTTCGCTCTACTTCATCGTGGAAATGGGCGGCCGCATCGGGAAACTGGAAGACGGGCAGAAGGCCGCGACCGAGCAGAACGCCCAATTGCTGAAGCGGTTCGGCATTACCGAAGCGAGCCTGCAAGCGGCATCGGAGACGCAGCAGCAGTTGGCCAGCAAGCTCGGTTCCACGCAGAAGGAAGTCGTGTCGCGCACCTCGCAGCTACAGAGGCAGCAGAAGGAAGCCGAGCAGCGCCTGACGGAAGAGACCAAGCAGCAAGTGGGCGCCGTCAGCGGCGAAGTGGCTGGGGTGAAGACAGAACTCGGCGGTACCAAGACCGATCTGGCCGCCACCAAGTCCGATCTGGAAGCGACCAAGTCGAAGCTGGAAAAGACGATCGGCGACCTCGGCGTGCAGAGCGGCCTGATCGCCCATAGCCGCGACGATATCGAGTACCTGAGGCACCGCGGCGACCGCAACATCTTCGAGTTCTCGTTGGCCAAGGGAGGCAAGCCGCAACCGGTCGGGACCATCAGCATGCAGCTCAAGAAAGTGGACGGCAAGAAAGGCAAGTACAGCCTGAACGTCATCGCCGACGACCGCACCATCGAGAAGAAGGACCGCACCTTGTTCGAGCCGCTGCAGTTCTACACCGGGCGCGACCGCATGCTGTATGAAGTCGTGGTGCTCACCGCCGAAAACAAGAAAGTTACCGGCTACCTGAGCACTCCGAAGAACGCGCCTGCTCCGGGATTGAACAGCGCGCAGTAGGCCATATACTCAGCACAACGATATAGCCCGGCCGCCCCTTGGCCGGGTTTTTCATTTCTCGCAGAATGTTCTGCGGAGATATGTCGTGTCCCGTATACACTTTCGCAGAATTTCAGGAGAGAACCATGTATCCAGGTGGCTGGACTCTGCTCATCATCGCCGTCCGTACCGCGGCGGTCTACATGCTAATCCTGCTCGGCGTGCGGCTGAGCGGGAAGAGGGAAGTCGGACAGATGACGCCCTTTGACCTCACCCTGCTGCTGCTCCTCAGCAACTCCGTGCAGAACGCCATGACCGGTCCCGACACGTCGCTCGCCGGCGGTGCGGTCGCGGCTTCCACGCTGTTGCTGCTCAACTACGCGGTGGCGGAGACCAGCGGAGTCAACCGGCGCTTCCGCAAAATGATCCAGGGTTCGCCCAGCTTGCTGGTGCACAACGGCAGCGTCGTGATGGCGCACATGGCGCGCGAACATGTGACCATGGACGAACTCGACCGCGCGCTGCGGGAACACGGCGTCGCGTGCGCAGCCGATGTCGCGCTCGGCGTCCTGGAAGTGGACGGCTCTATCAGCGTTTTGAAATACGACGATGTGCCGCACACGGCGCAATCGCCAAAGCGGATGAAGTTCCTGCAGCGGCACCAGTGAACGAAAGTTATTTCTTCAGCACAATCGGCATGCCGTCGTAGGGCTGTACCGTCACGGTCAGCGACTGGCGGCTGTCGAAGACGTCTTTCGGAATCGGGAAGGTGACAATGACCGTGCCGATACCGTTTGCGCCCGGCGCCACGCGTGCGTCCTCCATCAGTGGCGTCTTTGCGTTCTGCTTCAGGTCCGGATAGGCCTGGTAATAGCGCTCAAAGTCGGACGCGTTCGCCGCCTCGTCGCTGAACTCGCCCTTCGACGTCTGCACCGACGCTTTGATCGTGTGCACCCGGATCGTGTACGAGCTCGAATTGCCAAAGTGCACGTTGATCGCGACCATTACGCTGTCACCCGGAATCGCGGCCGCCGCTACTTCGTCGATTCCCCCGGTTGCCGGTGGCTTCGCCCGGTTCGTGTACGAAACAATCGCCACCACAATGCCGACAATCAGCAGCGCGATCACCACCGGCTGCCAGGGAGGCATCGTCCATTTGGCCTTATCGAACTCCTCGGCCATGGGGACGTGGGCGCGGTCGTAGTCCTTGCCCGCTTTTATCGGCGCCGCTGGCGAACTCGCGGGAGGCGTTGGGGTTGGATTGCTCTGCGGCGTGTTCGGCGTGTCGTTCTCGGCCATATCGTTTCCCGATTCCTGGATGCTGAAAGGCAGTTGCTAGTCGTTAGTTGCCAGTCCTTAGTTCGTGATGTTCGTTAGCGCTCGTCAAGCATCCACTGACAACTAGCAACTAATAACTGGCAACTTTCTTGATCGCCTTGGCAAACTTCTCGGCAGGCAGGCAATTCAGAACGTCTTCTTTCGTCAGCCACGCCCGCCGCGCCTGGAGCACGCCGTACTTGATCTTCTCCATGTGCGACGTGTGGTGCGAGTCGGTATTGATCACGATCTTCACGCCGCGCTCCTTCGCCATGCGCAGGTGACGGTCGCACAGATCCAGCCGGTCCGGAAACGCATTCAACTCCATCGCGACCTTGTTCTTCTTCGCCGCGTTCAGAATCGCTTCCATGTCGAACGGATACGCGTCGCGACGCAACAGGATTCGTCCCGTCGGATGCCCGACCACCGCCAGATATGGATTGCCGATCGCCCGCAGCAGCCGGTCGGTCATCTGCTGCGGCTCCTGGTTGAACGCCGAATGCACGCTCCCGATCACGACATCCAACTGCGCCAGCACATCGTCGGACAGATCCAACGCTCCGTCCGCGAGGATATCCACTTCGATCCCGGCGAATACCCGGATGCCCTCGAACTTCTCCGCGGCCTTGCGGATACGCTTCATGTGCGCCAGCGCGCGCTTGTCGTCCAAACCGTTGGCGAAGGCCAGGTTCTTGGAATGCTCCGTGATGGCCATGTACTTGTAGCCGCGCGCCCGCGCCGCCTCGATCATCTCCTCGATCGTGGATTTGCCGTCGGTTTCCACCGTGTGCATGTGCACGTCGCCCTGGATGTCCGACTGCTCCAGGATGTGCGGCAGCTTGTGCTCGGCGGCCAGTTCGATCTCGCCGGAGTTCTCGCGCATCTCGGGCGCGATCCAGTCCATGCCGAGCTTCTTGTAGATTCCCTCTTCCGTCTTCCCGGCGACTTTCTTATTGGTATCGAGCTTCGCCAGGGCGTATTCGTTCAGCGTGTAGCCCATTTTCAGCGCGCGCTGGCGCAGGGCTACGTTGTGCGACTTCGATCCCGTGAAGTACAGCATCGCCGCGCCATAGGATTCCGGCGGCAGCAGACGCACGTCCACCTGCATCCCGCTGCGCAGCTTGAAGCTGACTTTGTTCTCGCCCTTGGCGAGCACGTCGAGAATGCCCGGAAACTTCACGATCCTGTCGAGCACGGCGTCGCGCTGCTTCGGCGTGTTGCAGCAGTCGCCTGTAACCAGCACGTCGAGGTCGCCGACCGTCTCGCGTCCGCGCCGAAGCGACCCGGCCGGCGTGACTTTCTCCACTCCCGGCAGTCCGGCCAGGTGCGCGGCCAATTGCTGAGCAACGCGGTCGGCATCGTCGAGATGGAAGCGCCCCGAAAGCCGCCGGTAATCCTCGATCCCCTTCAGGATCTTCTGCTCCTGCTTTTCGCCCATGCGCGGAAGGGTGCGGATCTTGCCCTCTTTCGCCAGTTTCTCCACGCCCTCCACGTCGCACACCTGGTAGGCGCTCCAGATGAGCTGGATCGTCTTCGGCCCCAGTCCCTGGATTCTCAGCAGCTCCAGCATCGACGGGCGGTATTTCGCCATGAGTTCTTCGCGCACGCTGAGCTTGCCGGAATCCATCAGTTCGCGCAGGTTGGCGGCCATGCCTTTACCGATGCCAGGGATCTCCAACAGCTTTTTCTGGTCGGGAATCAGGTCCCAGATGGGTGCGGGAAGTCCGTCCACGGATTCGGCGGCACGGCGGTACGACCGGATGCGGAAGGGATCGGCCGCGTCGATCTCCATCAGGTCGGCAGTCTCGTAGAGCAGTCCGGCGATGGTCTTGTTGTCGAGCGCCTTATCGAGAGGCATGTCGGAAGGATTGTACGGAGTGCCACGTGCCAAGTGCAAAGTGCCAAGTGTTCACCGGTGAATGGACCTGAGCACTTGCTACCGAGCACTCAGCACTACAAAACAAACACCCAGCCTCGCGACTGGGTCAAAAATCGTGAGCATTCCAGCTTCCGGTCCGGTTACGCGGACAGTTTCACGACGTTTTCTGCCTGCGGCCCCTTCTGACCCTGAACAATATCGAATTCGACGTCATCTCCCTCTTGCAGGCTCTTGTAGCCCTCCGAAGTAATGGCGCTGTAGTGGACGAACACATCGGGGCCATCTTCGCGCCCGATGAAACCGAATCCTTTTGCGTTGTTGAACCACTTGATCTTGCCTTTTATGCGAGACACTTGCTCTTCCTCCGCGCTTTGAACCGTTACAGCGCCCCACGCGCATCTCGGTGTCCTATGGATGTTGTCATGTCAGTAAACATCAAAAGGTACCGAAACCCGCATCTTTTTCGTATTTTGGAGAGTAGCGCGGAATAACGCAGGTGACAAGTAACTCGTCAGTACTGCGTAGAAGTTACCCTTTTGATAACCTCGCACAACGATGTATCGGAAGTCAGTCGCCGGCCTGCCGGTCCAGCCAGAGAATCGAAGCGATCGTCTTGGCGTCCCGGAAGCCGCCGCGCATGGCCATCTTTGCCGCTTGTGACAGCGGGAAAAAGCGGATAGCGATGTTCTCGTCCTCTTCGGGGGATGCCTTGCCTCGATTCAGCCCGGTCGCCAGGTACACCGACATGGTTTCGTCGAGAAATCCCGGGCTCACCCAGAAGAACAATGCCCGTTTCCAGCGCTGCGCGGTATAGCCGGTTTCCTCGTTCAACTCGCGCTTGGCAGCCGTGAGCGCGTTTTCTCCTTCGTCAATCCGTCCGGCAGGAAGTTCCCACAGATAGGATTCCACCGCGTGACGGTACTGGCGCGCCAGCAATACCCGCGGTTCCTTCCCGGAATCGTCCACCGCCATGATGACTACGGACCCCTGGTGGCGCACCACGTCGCGCCGCGAGGTGATTCCTCCCGGCTCCCGCACCTGGTCGCTGGTCACATAAAACACCGGTCCCCGAAACACCACTCTGCTGGACACCACCTTGGCCTTTGCTTTCGTCTTCGACATGGCTCCCACTATAGCAAGGGCCATCCGATCGCCCGATTTGCTATGCTGCCTGGGTTCATGCCCAAGCCTTGCATATCGATAGTCGGCCCCGGACGGCTAGGCACGTCTCTGGCTCGCGCCTTGAGCGGTGCCGGGTATCGGATTGCGGAAATCGTGTATCGTCCCGGGCCGTCGGCACGAGCTGCCCGCGCACTGGCGAAGGAACTGCACGCGGAGCCGCTGGTTTACCCTGAACAATTTGCCCCGGTAGTTTTCCTGTGCGTGGGAGACTCACAGCTTGGCGCAGTCTCGCAGGAGCTCGCGAATTGGCCGTGGAAAGGCCGGGTGGCGCTGCACACTTCCGGCGCGCTCAGCAGCGACATCCTCACCCTTCTGCGCGAAAAGGGAGCGGCGGTTGCCAGCGTGCATCCGATGATGACGTTTGTACGTGGAGCCACGACTCCGCTGAGGGGAGTGTCGTTTGCGCTGGAAGGCGACAGCAAGGCACTGCGGGTTGCGCGCGCGATCGTCCGCCATCTAGGAGGAAAATCATTCGTGCTGAAGCAGTCGGCCAAGCCGCTCTATCACGCCTTTGGGGCCTTTACTTCACCGCTGTTGATCGCCACGCTCGCCGCCGGCGAGCGCGTGGCCCGCAAAGCAGGCTTGAGCGAAAGGCAGGCCCGCGCCGCCATGCGCCCGATTGTCGAGCAGACACTGAAGAATTACCTGGAGCAGGGAACTGCGGGCGCATTCAGCGGACCTCTGGTTCGCGGCGATGTGGCCACCATCCGCAAGCATCTCGACGCGCTGCGCGCGCTCCCCGAGGTACGCGCCGCCTACATTGCGCTGGTGCGTTGCGCGCTGGGCACGCTGCCGGTCAAGAACGCCGGCGCCGTCGCGGCATTGCTGCCGCGCATCGCCGCACCGTAACTCGAAAACGGTCAGGCTTTGCGCTTCGCGCCCAGCAGGTGGCCCATCTTTTCCTTCTTCGTCTTCAGGTAGTGCGCCGAGTACGCCGACGCCGGCTCCACTTCACAGGGCACGCGCTCGCTCACTTCGATGCCGGCCTGCTGCACCGCCGCCACTTTCTCGGGATTATTCGAAAGCAAGCGGACCTGGGTCAGGTCCAGCGCCTTCAACACCTCGACCGCCAGGCTGTAAAAACGCATGTCGGCCTTGAAGCCGAGCCGCTCATTGGCTTCGACCGTGTCCAGCCCGTTGTCCTGCAGTTCGTATGCCTGCAGCTTCGCCATCAGCCCGATGCCGCGCCCTTCCTGCTGTTCATAGACGAGCACGCCGGCGCCCGCCTTGGCGATCATCGCCAGCGCCATCTCGAGCTGCTGGCGGCAGTCGCAGCGCAGCGATCCGAACACGTCCCCGGTCAGGCATTGGGAATGAATTCGCACCAGCGGCGGTTTGCCGTGGATGTCGCCCATGACCAGCGCCACGGCTGTCTCTCTGCGCCGGTCGCCTTCGCCGATCGGGAAATGGCCCTCGAATCCGAGAATGCGGAACTGGCCCCAGCGCGTTGGAAAATCCGCTTCCGCCAGCTTGCGCACAGGTTGAGAAGGAGTCACCACTTCATTATATTCGCGCCCCCGCCGCTTGCCGGCGCGGATGCGCGTCACACCGCATTGTGACGTCGGGCGCCCCGGATTTCTCCGTTTTTGCGATGGGTGGGATACGCGCCGCGTTTTGCGCTGTGCGGGACGCACTGCTAAAATGAAATCATCTCGTGGGCCTGTAGCTCAGCATGGGAGAGCGCATCGTTCGCAACGATGAGGTCGCCAGTTCGATCCTGGCCAGGTCCACCA
>DAISJI010000021.1:11835-15497 GCA_036821585.1 Terriglobales bacterium | reverse complement strand
TCGACCTGCGGCATGATGGTTTCCAGCAACTGGATGAATTTTCCTTTTACGCGCTCCCCGGTTTCCAGCACTTCGGCGTGCGAGAGCGGCTGATCGAGAATGCCGGCCGCCATGTTGGTGACGCACGAAATGGCCAGCACCCGCATGTTCATGTGGCGCGCGGCGATGACTTCGGCAACGGTGCTCATGCCCACGACGTCGGCGCCGAGGGTGCGCAGCATGCGAATTTCGGCAGGCGTTTCGTAGTTGGGCCCGAAGAGCGCGGCATAGACACCCTCGAACATCTCGATGCCCAGCTTCTTGCCCGCTTCCAGCGTGATCTGCCGGTAAGGGCGGAAGTAAGCCTGGGTCAGGTCGAGGAAGCGCGGTCCGAAGCGGTCGTCATTGGCGCCGATGAGCGGGCTCGATCCCTGCAGATTGATGTGGTCCTTGAGCACGACCAGGCAGCCCTGCGTATAGGTCTCGTTCACGCCGCCGGCCGCGTTGGTCAGAATGAGCGCCTTGATGCCGAGGCGTCCGAAGACGCGTACCGGGAAGGTGATTTCGTGCATCGAGTAGCCCTCGTAATAATGCACGCGTCCCTGCATGCAGGCGACGGGTGCGTGACCGAGGGTGCCGATCACGAGTTGTCCGGCGTGTCCTTCGGCCGTGGGGCGAGGAAAGTGCGGAATCTCGTGATACGGGATGCGGACGGCTCCGGTGAGCTGGTCGGCAAAGGAGCCGAGGCCGGAACCAAGGACGAGCGCGACCTTGGGACGCAACTTGGTGCGGCTGCGAATGAATGCAGCCGCTTCTTCGGCGCGGGAGAAATCGTCGTGGGTGTGGGAGTGTTCGGCTGCCGTTTTCATCGTTCGCTCATTATCATGCCAGGAAAACCACAACAAAACCGTTACTGCAAAACCTTGTGAATCAGCGGGCGCTTCTCTGACGGCGGCGCGGAAGCAATGGTAAAGCTCGATTCAAGCAGCTTCAGCGCTTCCGGCATGCGCGCGTCGGAGTTGTAATAAACGGTGAACACCGGCTCGCCGGTGCTGACCGCATCGCCCACCTTCTTGCGAACCATCAGTCCGACCGACGGATCGACATTATCTTCTTTTTTCTCGCGGCCGCCACCGAGGACGACCGACGCAGTGCCGATTTGCTCGCACATCATGCTCGTGATATAGCCATCCGCCGGCGTTTTGACTTCCAGCGAGTTCTTCGCTTTGGGCAGGCGGCCAGTGTCGTCCATCACTTTGGGATCGCCACCCTGGAGCTCGATGATCTGGCGGAATTTTTCCGCTGCAACGCCGGTGCGGACCATCTCGGCCGCAAGTGCCCGACCCTCGTCCACGGTTTTCGTGCGCTCGCCAAGGTAAAACATCCACGCCGCAAGCTCGTAGGAAACGTCGCGCACATCGTCGGGACCACCGCCGTGGAGAACGTCGATGCACTCGGCGATTTCGGTGGCGTTGCCGACGGCGTTGCCCAAGGGCTGGTCCATGTCGGTGATGAGCGCGACCATCTTCTTGCCCATGCGGCGGCCGGTTTCGACCATCAGCTCGGCAAGAAAGATAGAGTCCTCGATTTTTTTCATGAAGGCGCCGGAGCCGGTCTTGACGTCGAGCACGAGCGCGTCGATGCCCTCGGCGAGCTTCTTGCTCATGATCGAGGCGCAGATCAGGTACGGGCTTTCGACAGTGCCGGTCACGTCGCGCAGGGCGTAGAGCTTCTTATCGGCAGGCGCGATTTCGGCGGTCTGGCCAATCAGGCCGCAGCCGCAGGTGGCAAGCACGCGGCGGAAATCCTCCAGCGAGAGGTTGACGCTGAAGCCGGGAATCGATTCGAGCTTGTCGAGCGTGCCGCCGGTGTGGCCAAGGCCGCGGCCGCTGATCATCGGGACGTACAGCCCAGCCGCGGCAACGATGGGCGCGAGGATGAGCGAGGTTTTGTCGCCGACGCCGCCGGTGGAATGCTTATCCACCTTGCGGCCGGGAAGATCGGAGAAGTCGAGCACCGAGCCGGAGTGCAGCATGGCTTCGGTGAGCGCGGCCAGTTCGGCGCGCGTCATCTGCTTGAGCACGATGGCCATGAGCAGCGCGGCCACCTGGTAATCGGGGATCGCACCTTCGGTGTAGCGGGAAACGATGTAGTGGATTTCTTCGGCGCTCAGCTCTCCGCCATCGCGCTTGCGGCGGATGAGGTCGACCAAACGATGAGTGCGCTCACGCCCGGCGGCTCCGGGTTTCGCGCTCATAATGTGAACCCCGCCGGGAGCAGGGCCGAAGCCGTGGACTCCTCGATGCCGTTCTTGCCCTGGAAGAGAACCACGGAGTCGGGACCGAATTCGAAGATTACCTGGCGGCATGCGCCGCAAGGAGAGCAGGGGACCTTCTGTGCATTGACGACAGCGACGGCGCGCAGGCGCATGGATTCGCCTTCCGCGGCAACGGCGGAAAAAATGGCGGTGCGCTCGGCGCAGTTGGTCAGGCCGTAAGAAGCGTTTTCCACGTTGCAGCCGGTGTAAATATTGCCCGCGGCAGTAAGAATGGCGGCGCCAACGCGAAACTTGGAATAGGGAGCATAGGCGCGCTGGAGCATGGAATTGGCGGCGGCAAGAAGGCGCTCGCGTTCGGCGGCGGAAAGGCTCGCGCTGAGTTTGGGGAGGGCGTCGGACACGGGTTCGCGCAACGGCGAAAACCGCCGCGCATGCTCCTTCTTGAAGAATCCAGAATTCCTACGATTAGAAGTGAGGTGGCGGCAAAGGTCAAGCGGGGAAAAGACTTAAAAGCGGCTTTCGGCTCTCGGCTAACGGCGTACGGGTGGGACTATTTCGCCGGTGCTAAGGCGATCTGCGCGGCGCCGGAGATGGGGCCGGCATTGCCGTTCTGGAGAAAAACGACAGCGCGGAGGTTTTCGGGACGCCAATCCGGCGAGAAGTGGAGCGGGTAGTCGGATTCGAAGCGGCCGTCGCGGGTCGTGCCGAGTTTGCGAAGATCGCGGACGACGGCGGTGTGGTGGAGTTCGCGTCCGCGGTTCTCGCCATCGCCGACGTGGGTGGAAAGATCGCGCTCGGTGATAGCGCACAGAACGTTTACGCCGCGCGAGCCGGCGCCGCTGACCGCGATGCGCAGGCGATCGCCGTCGCGAACGAGAGTGATTTGGGGAGCTGCCTTGGAGGATTTGCCTTCCTGCGCAATCGTGCGCAGCGCCTTGCCGGAATCGTTGCCGACGAATTCGACGCGGCCGTTCACGACCATCTGCGGAGTGTAGGCGTCGCCACTGAAGTGGTTCGCGTAATTTTCCTGGCGACTCGTGAAGGTGCGGGAAGAGAAGCGGTCGCGCCAGCCGTCCTGGTCCCAGTAGTCCACGTGTTCGCCCAGCACGATGACTTCGGCGCCGGCGACGGGCTGTTCGCGGTCAAGGCGGATCAGAAGTTGGTCGGCGGGTGGGCAGGAAGAGCAGCCCTCGGAGGTGAAGAGCTCGACGAGGACAGGAGTTTTCGTCTGCGCGGTGCAGAGCGTAGAAAAAAGAAGGACGGAGACGAGGGACAGCTTCAGCATCAGGGAATCGGATGCGAAATTTCAGTAAAGGTTACGAAATGAAGAAAGATCAGCGCAGAGGACGCAGAGAAAACAAGAAAAGTCTCCACTCGGGCTAAAGTCCTCGCTCGGCATGACAGG
>DAISJI010000021.1:9007-11735 GCA_036821585.1 Terriglobales bacterium | reverse complement strand
GCCGGATTTACGTCCGATAATGATTTGCCACCGCCCATTTCGGTGAAAAGTGGCGGAGTTTGGCGTATTATCCCCCGGCACTCCCCTGAATGGCCCGATTCGTACGCGCATCTACGCCCGGAGGCGTTTCGTGCTCGAAACTCTCGATATGAACAAGAAGTTGGCGAAGCCTGCCTACACCAAAATCATGACGGAATTGCAGGAGAAGCTGCGAGGCCTGCAATACCTGGTGAAAGAAGCCGAAGTGCCGGTCATCATCTGCCTGGAAGGGTGGGACAGCGCCGGCAAGGGCATGGTGGTCAAGAAGCTCACCGAGAAACTGGACCCGCGCATGTTCCGCGTCATTCCCGGATCGCCGCCGACGGCGCTGGAATCGCGCTATCACTTCCTGTGGCGTTACCAGATGGCGCTGCCCAACGACGGCGACATGGTGGTGTTTGACCACTCGTGGTACGGGCGCGTGCTGGTGGAACGCGTGGACAAGTTCACCAAGAAGAAGTTGTGGCGGCAGGCGTACGAGGAGATCAACCAGTTCGAACGCTGGCTGGCGGACGATGGCCAGGTGCTGATGAAGTTCTGGATGCACATCTCCAAGGCCGAACAGAAGAAGCGTTTCAAGGCCTCCCTGAAAGATCCGGCGCTGAGGTGGAAGATCACGAAGGAATACCGGCGGCACCACCGCGACTACGACAAGTGGACGGAAGCGGTGGAGGAAATGCTGGCCAAGACCGACGCTCCCCATGCCCCGTGGACGGTGGTGGAGGCGAATGACATGCGCTATGCGCGCGTGCGCATATTCCAGACCATCACCGACCGGATCGCGGATGCGATCGCCAAGCGCAGGTCGGTGCCGGAGCTGATTTCCCGCACTACGGCGGCACAGCCGTTCATGAAGGAGCTGCGCGAGGAGATCACGTCGGGCGAAGGTGCGGCATTGAAACCGGTGAAAACGGATAAGGCCGAGAAGGCCGAGAAGGCGGAGGCGTCCCATGCTTGAGAAGATGACGGTCAAGAAACTGTCGCAGCCGGCATATGCGCAACAGATCGGCAAAGCGCAGGTACGCATGCGGGAGTTGGAGTTCGACATATTCAATAGAAGGGTGCCGGTGCTGTGCCTGTTTGAAGGATGGGACGCGGCCGGCAAGGGCGGAGCGATCAAGCGCGTCACCGAGATGCTGGACCCGCGCGGATTTACCGTCACGCCCTTCGCGGCGCCCAAGGGCGACGAGAAGACGCATCATTATCTGTGGCGCTTCTGGAAGTCGCTGCCGCGCGCCGGGCATCTTGCCGTGTGGGACCGCAGCCACTACGGGCGCGTGCTGGTGGAGCGCGTGGAAGGCTTCTGCAACGAGGAAGAGTGGCGGCGGGCGTTCCGCGAGATCAACGAGTTCGAGTCGCACCAGTCGAATTTCGGGATGGTAATCTGCAAGTTCTGGCTGCATATCGGCAAGGATGAGCAGTCGCGCCGTTTCAAGAGCCGCGAAGTGGACCCGTTCCGCTCCTACAAGCTGACCGAAGAAGATTGGCGCAACCGGGCGAAGTGGGACCTCTACCACGAAGCGGTGGAGGACATGCTGCTGCACACCAGCACGTCGTACGCGCCGTGGACGGTGGTGGAGGCGGAAAACAAGTACTACGCGCGCGTCAAGGTGGTGAAGACCATCGTGGACGCGATTGAGAAAAGGCTGAACTAGCCGCGGAACAACGCGGAATGACGCAGAGGAGAGCTGCTGCATCTAACAGGCTGCGTTAGTACAAATTCATAGCGGCTCAGGCTTTCGTGATCGATCAGGAAAGAACGCAAGGACTTTTTCGCCGACTCGACATCTTGTTGTCCAGGACCGGCGCCGCACCCACGCCGGAACGCGTCCACCAGGTGCGCACCACGGCGCGGCGGCTGGAAGCGATCCTGGAAATCGTTTATCCGGAACCCACTTCGAGGGTGGCCAGGACACTGCGCGGGCTGAAGCGCCTGCGTCGGCGGGCAGGGGCGGTGCGCGATCTGGACGTGCAGGCGGCGGCGCTGCGCACGCTGAAGATCGGGCGCGAGACCGAGCGCAAGGCCAGGTTGCTTTCGACATTGGCGGACGCGCGCGCGGCAAAAGAAGCGCAGTTCCAGAAGGCCATCCACCATAAGAAGGTTGAAAAGTTGCAGAAGCGCCTGCAGCAAACGGCGCTGGAGATGGCGCAGGCGTCGGTGCCGCCGGAGCAGAACGGTCAGAACTGGCCGCCGGTGTGGATCGACTTCGACCCGGTGTCGGCGTCGTTGCGAATGTTCGCGCGGCTGGCGCGGCAGACGAAGGCGATCACGGCCGACAACATCCACCTATTTCGCACGCGCTGCAAGCGCGTCCGCTACGTGGGGGAGATGGCGGGGATGTCGCCGGAGTCGAAGCGGGTGGTCGGGCTGCTGAAGCGGGTGCAGGATTCGATCGGCGACTGGCACGACTGGCAGACGCTGACGCTCACGGCCGAAGACCTGTTTTCGCGCTCCCTGGACAGCGCGCTGGTTTCGGCGCTGCGCAATATCTCGAACGCGAAATTCGTGGAAGCGCGCGCGGTTGCGACCGACGCGCGGCGCGAGTTGATGCGCGACTACCGGACCATGCTTGCCCGCGAACGCGAGAAGCGGCAGGCCGCTGTACTGTTATCCACGAATGGTCAGAAGCCCACTATTCCCACGGCGCGAAAGCGGAAGCCGGCTCCGGCGGTGCGCCGAAAACCAGCG
>DAISJI010000021.1:0-8907 GCA_036821585.1 Terriglobales bacterium | reverse complement strand
GCGCGGCTGGCGCGCCGCCGTATGAGCACGCTGCACGAGGACCGCGAAGTGGTGCGGCTGGGCGAATCGGTGTTCCGCGCGGGCATGCTCTCGCCCGACGCGATGGCGCGGACGGTCAAAGTCCTGCACCGCTTCCGCAAGGCGGTGGACCATTACGGCGACGTGCGGGTGCGCGTGACCGCCACCAGCGCGCTGCGCGACGCGCACAACTCGCAGGCGTTCATCGAATGGGTGCGGGTGCGGACGGGCTGGGAGATCGAGATAATCTCGGGCGTCGAAGAGGCGCGACTCATTCACCTCGGGATCGTCACCAACGTACGGGTGAACAAGTGGCCGATGCTGCTTGTCGACCTGGGTGGCGGCTCGTGCGAGCTGACGATCTCCAATCACGGACACATCAAGGAGACGGTGAGCGTGCCGGTGGGCGCGGTGCGCCTGACGCAGGAGTTCGTGCGGCACGATCCGCCGGCGGAATACGAGCTCAAGAGCCTGCGCGCGTTCGTGGGCGAGAAGCTGCAGCGGGTGGCGCGCAACATCGTGAAGGCTGCGCCCGCGACCGTGATTGCGACGTCAGGCACGGCGGCGGCGCTGGCGGGAGGGCGGGAGCGGTTCGTCAAGGCGCGCGAGGTCCTGGAACTGGCCGACGAGCTGGCCGAGATGCCCTACGACGAGCGCATACAGTTGCCGGGGATCGGCACGCGGCGCGGCGAAATCATCGTGGCGGGCGCGGCGGTGTATGCGGAGATCGTGCAGCGCTGCAAGCTGCGCGGATATCGCTACTCCGACCTTGGGCTGCGCGATGGAGTGCTGGCGGCGATGGCGGCGGAGCTGGAAGTGGGCGCGCCGGCCAAGCAACTGGCCGCCGACCGCAAAGACGCCGTCAGCGCGATGATGCAGCGCTACGCGGTGGACGCGGAGCAGGCGGAGCACGTACGGGACCT
Organism: Terriglobales bacterium; assembly: GCA_036821585.1. GTDB lineage: Bacteria > Acidobacteriota > Terriglobia > Terriglobales > Acidobacteriaceae > DAISJI01. The sequence goes on along the minus strand of DAISJI010000021.1, from coordinate 7,966 downwards.
GACGTTGCAGTTGTTCTCCGGGTTGAAGACCGTGCACCGGCTGCCCGCGGAGTATTCCGATTGGCTGGCGGCGGCGGCGTTGCTGCACGAGCTTGGCGCGTACGTGAACCGCACCGGCTGGCACCGGCACGCGTGGTACATCATTGCCCACTCGGAGTTGCTGGGCTACACGCCGGTGCAGCGGCAGATGATCGCGGCGATCACGCGCTACCTGGGCGCGGCGCTGCCGTCGGGAAACGACAAGCTGCTGAAACTGCTTCCGGCGGAGGAGCGTGAAAACATCCGCAAGGCAGTGGCGCTGTTGCGACTGGCGCGAGCGCTCAACCAGGGCAGACGGCGCGCCGTGGAGCAGATTGTAGCGTCGGTGCGAGACGGACGCGTGCTGCTGAGCATCACGCACCGGCGGGGCATCACGGCGGAACTGGAACTCTGGGCGATGAAAAAAGAACGCGGCTACTTCCGCGCCGTCTTCGGGCGCGAACTGGAGGCCGCGGTTTCGTAGATCGTCCGCACAAGTTTCGGCGTCAGCAACCAGTGCAGGATGCCGCGGCGGCGGTCCACTTCGACACGCGCGACCGCGCCTTTCTTCAGGTCCATTCCGGCGCGGCTCCCGCCACCGATCAGGCGGCCGAGGAACTCACTCAGGTTCGGATTGTGTCCCACCACCAGGATGGCTTCGTAGTTCTCGTGTCCCTGCAGCAGGGCAGTGAACTTGGCGTAAGTCGCTTCCGGGCGAAGCGCGGGGGTAAGCACGATTTTTTCCTCGTAGGCGAGCTCGTTGGCGACCAGCGACGCGGTCTGCGAGGCGCGCTTGAGCGGGCTGGAGAGGATGAGGTCAACGTGCGTCTCCAGGGCGGCGAGGGCGCGGCCGACGGTGTTGCACTGCTCGATGCCGTCGTTGTCGAGCGGGCGTTTTTCGTCCTTGGCGGGATCGGACTTGTGCTGGCCGGCGGATGCGTGACGTACGAAGTAGACAAGCATAATTAAGAATGAAGAATTAAGAATGAAGAATGGAGAATATAAACCAGTGCTGGTAGTCGTGTCGCGGACGGCAAGTGATTCTTCATTCTGAATTCTTTATTCTTCATTTCTGAACTCGTACCCGGCGCCCCACACCGCGCGGCCGCTTGGTCTTTCCGGGAATGTCATCGGCGGACTTGCGGCCCTCGGCGACGGCGATGAGAAACTCCTGCGAGTTGAAGAGCGTCTTCGAGGGGCGGCGCCCGGGCATCTGATCGTAAGCGCGAACGTAGTTGCCATCGGACAGAAGAATGCGGGCCTTTTCGGTGTCAGCGAGATAGGCGGCCAGGATTTCGTCCAACAGCCGGTGACACATCATCGGCTCGCGGATGGGGAACAGCACTTCGACGCGGTCGTAGAGGTTGCGCGGCATCCAGTCGGCGCTGCCCACCCAGGCTTCCTCCTCGCCATCGTTGGCGAAATAAAAGATGCGGCTGTGCTCGAGGAAGCGTCCGACGATGGAGCGCACGCGGATGCGGTCGCTGACGCCGCGAATTCCGGGCACCAACGCGCACATGCCGCGCACGATCAGGTCGATTTGCACGCCCGCCTGCGAGGCACGATAGAGCGCCTGGATCACCTGCTTGTCGGTGATCGCGTTCATCTTGGCGACGATGCGGGCGGGACGCTTGTGGCGCGCGTGGTCGGCTTCGCGGTCGATGAGGTTGATGATCTTCTGCGCCATGTCGAGCGGGGCGACCATGAGCGGGCCGTAATTGGGCTGCTCGGAGTAGGCGGTGAGAAAGTTGAAGACGTCCTGCACCGCCGCGGTGGTCTCCGGATCGGCGGTGAGCAGGCTGATGTCGGTGTAGAGCTTGGCGGTAACCGTGTTGTAGTTGCCGGTGCCGAGGTGGGCGTAGCGGCGGGTGACGCCGTCGGGATCGCGGCGAACCAGCAGCGCCAGCTTGGAGTGGGTCTTCAATGCGACGAGGCCATGAAACACCTGCACGCCCGCGTCTTCCAGGTGGCGCGCCCAGCGGATGTTGGAGGCTTCGTCGAAGCGCGCCTTCAACTCCACCACGACCGTGACTTCCTTGTGCGACGCGGCTTCGATGAGCGCGTGCATGATGGAAGAGTCTTCGCTGGTGCGGTAGAGCGTCTGCTTGATGGCCAGCACGTTCGGGTCGTCGGCCGCGGCCTCGATGAAGCTGACCACCGAATCGTAGGAGTCGTACGGATGGTGGAGCATCACGTCGTGCCGGCGGAGTTCCTCAAACAGGTTGCGCGATTTGGCGGTGAGCTGAAGCTGGCGCGGCGCAAAGGGGCGGAACGTCAGGTCGGGGCGATCGGTTTCGCGCGCCAGCGAGAACAGGCGCGAGAGGTTGACCGGGCCATCGGTCTGGAAGACCTGCCAGTTCTCCAACTCGAACATGATCCGCAGGCGCTCGATCATCTCGGGATCGGCGCCGGAGTCGATTTCCAGGCGGACGGCGTCGCCGCGGCGGCGGTTGTGGAGTTCGGTGCGGACCGATTCCATCAGGCTGCGCGCCTCTTCCTCTTCGATATAGAGATTGCTGTTGCGCGTAACCCGGAAGGCGGCGGAGCTGACGATGTCGTAGCCGCGGTACATGCTGGCGGCGTGGTAGACGACAAGGTCGGCGAGGGAAATGTAGTCGGTACGGCCCTCGTCGGAGGGCAAACGCACCAGCCGCGGCAGCGCTCGCGGGACGGTCACCACGCCCATGAAGTTCGCGGAAGCGCGACGGCGGCGCCGCAACAGCAAGGCCACGCAGAGAGCTTTGTTGATAACCCGCGGGAATGGGTGCGCCGGATCCACGGTGATGGGCGTAAGCAGCGGGTCAAGCTCGCGTTCGCAATATTCCTGCACGAACGACTGCTGGTCGGGATTGAGCTCGGCCAGCGACAGCATCCGGATTCCCTGCTCGGACAATGCGGGCAGCAACTGCTGGTTCCAGCAGCGGTACTGGGTGTCCACGAAGTCGTGCGTCTGGCGGGCGAGGAGGTCACGCGCTTCCACCGGGGCAAGGCCGTCGGGACCGGGTTCGACGTGGCCGTCTTCAATGCGCTGGAGCAGGCCGGCGATGCGGACTTCAAAGAACTCGTCGAGATTGTTGGCCGTGATAGCGAGGAACTTGACCCGTTCCAGCATCGGGTTGCGCTCGTCCTCGGCTTCCTCGAGGACGCGCCGGTTGAAAGCGAGCCAGGAGACCTCGGGATTGCTGTAAAGGTCCGGATTTTCCAGTGATGGGCGGGCCATAGCGGTCACCTTCATGCTAGACGAGGCGGAAGCCGGCGGCAAGAAGGGTGACTTCGTGCCGTCCCCCGCGCTATTTTCCCGTACGGAGCGCGGGAATACGCGCTTCAGCGGCGGCAATGGCCTCGTGAACGCGTTGCGGCGCGGTGGCGCCGGGCACATCGTGGCTGGCCAGCACGGCGTCGAGTTCGAGCGCGCGGTAAAAGTCGTCGGCAAACTCGGGGCGGAACTTGCGAAGATCTTCGAGCGAAAGGCCCTGGAGTTCACAACCTTTGTCGAGTGCCAGACGGACCGCCTGGCCGACTGCCGAATGCGCCATGCGAAAGGGCACGCCCTTGGTGACCAGATAGCGCGCGGCAGCCGTAGCGTTCAGGAATCCGGAAGTAGCGGCGGCCTTCATGCGGTCGGTGTTGAAGCCAACCGCGCGCAGAAATCCGGCCAGCACGGGGAGCGCGGAGGAAATAGTGTCCACGGCGTCGAAGAGCGGTTCCTGCGCCTCCTGAAAGTCCTTGTTATAAGCGAGCGGAAGGCCCTTGATCACGGTTTGCAGCGCGGCCGCCGCCCCGACGATGCGTCCCGCTTTTCCGCGCAGAAGTTCAAGCGCGTCGGGATTTTTCTTCTGCGGCATGGCGCTGCTGCCGGTGGCGAAGGCTTCCGGCAACTGCACGAATCCGTATTCGACGGTGGAAAAAAGCGCCAACTCTTCCGCCAGCCGGCTAACGTGCAGTGAGATTTGCACCAGCACCTGTACCAGTTCGAGTTCGAAGTCGCGGTCGCTGGTGGCGTCCATCGAGTTGGCGCTGATGCCTTCGAACCCCAAATCTTTTGCCAGCTCGCCACGGTCGATGGCCATGCCAGGTCCCGCGATGGCGCCCGATCCGAGCGGAAGGATGTTCACGCGGCGGCGCGTGTCGGCGAGGCGGTCGGCATCGCGCAGGAACATTTCGACGTAGGCGAGGAGCCAGTGTGCGATGGTGACGGGCTCGGCGCGCTGAAGATGCGTGTACGAAGGCATCGCGTCGGCTTCGTGCTGGCGCGCGAGGGCGAGCAGCGCGTCGCAAACGCCGGCGAGCGCGCCGCGGATTTGGTCGATGGAGCGCCGCGCGAAGAGGCGGAGGTCGGTGGCGATCTGCTCGTTGCGGCTGCGCCCGGCGTGCAACTTGTAGCCGGTATCGCCAATCAGCTTGACCAGTTGGCGCTCCACGAAGTCGTGCACGTCTTCGACGTCGGGATCTTCGAGGAACGCCGGGTCCTCCGCCTTGGCTACGATCACTTGCAGAGAGTTCTGTATCGCGTGGAGTTCTTCGCCGGTGAAAATGCCGGCGCGGCGAAGGGCGTGGGCGTAGGCGGCGCTGGCGTCGATCTCGTCGCGCAGCAGGCGGCGGTCGAACGGGAACGAGCGCTGCCAGCGTTCGAATTCCGGGTTGAGCGGCTCGTGGAAGCGGCCGGACCAGAGCTTGTCCATATTTCTGATTTTCGATTGCTGATTTCTGATTTCCAAGATACCGCGCTTGTGCGCGAAATAAATCAGAAATCAGAAATCAGAAATCAGATTTCAGAAATGATTAGTCCCCAGTCGTCGTTGCTTTCAGGAATTCCTTGCCGCGTTCGCGGTCGCTGCCGGGTTTTTTGCGGCGGAGCGTCGCCTGCACGCGCGCGGGCAAGCCGAGGATGCGGATAAATCCTTCCGCGTCCTTCGGGTTGTAGCCGTCCATGGTGAAGGCGGCGAGGCCGGTCTGGTACAGCGAGTACTCGGACTGGCGCCCCGCGACGCTCAGGTTTCCCTTGTACAGCTTGAGCGTGACGCTGCCGCTGACGTTCTGCTGGGTGCTGTCGATGAAGGCGTCCAGCGCCTCGCGCAGCGGCGTGAACCAGAGGCCGTAATAGACGAGTTCGGCGTACTTGAGTGCGATCTGCTCCTTGAAGTGGAGGACTTCGCGCTCCAGCGTGAGCGACTCCAACTCGCGGTGCGCCGCCACCAGCAGCGTGCCCCCGGGCGTCTCGTAGCAGCCACGTGACTTGATGCCGACAAAGCGGTTCTCCACCAGGTCAACTCGGCCGATGGCGTTGCGTCCGCCGATGGCATTGAGTTCAGTGATGAGCGAAACGGGATCGAGCCGCTTTCCGTCCAACCCGACCGGCGTGCCCTCTTCAAAGGCGATGGTGACCGACTCGGGCTGGTTGGGCGCCTGCTCGGGCGAAGCGGTGATCTGCCACATGTCGGGATTGGGCTCGTTGTTCGGGTCTTCCAGTTCGGCGCCCTCGTGCGAGAGGTGCCAGATGTTCTTGTCCCGCGAATAGATCTTGGTGCGCGAAGCTTCGACGGGAATGCCGCGGGCCTCGGCGTAATCGAGGCAGTCCTCGCGCGAATTCAGTTTCCACTCGCGCCACGGGGCGATGACCTTCAGGTGCGGAGCCAGCGCTTGGTAAGCGAGTTCGAAGCGGACCTGGTCGTTGCCCTTGCCGGTGCAGCCGTGCGCGACAAAGGCAGCGCCCTCGCGCAGTGCGACTTCCACCTGCGCCTTGGCGATGATGGGGCGCGCCATCGAGGTGCCGAGCAGGTACTGGTGCTCGTAGACGGCGCCCGCGCGCAGCGTCGGATAGACGTAGCCGGCGAGGAATTCCTCGCGCAGGTCTTCGATGAACACCTTGCTGGCGCCCGTCTTCTTCGCCTTCTCGGCGACGGCGTTCATGTCGTCGCCCTGGCCGACGTCGCCGACCACGGCGATCACGTCGCAGGCGTAGTTCTCCTTCAGCCAGGGAATGATGATCGAGGTGTCAAGACCGCCCGAATAGGCGAGGACCACTTTGTCAGCCATTGCTTCTCCAAAAAATAAGTTCTACGTTCTTAGTTGTTCTTAGTTCCGAGTTATGCGCGGGCCGCTTTGACGGCAGCCGCGGGCTTGCCACGATGCACGCGGGCCGACGAGTTGCACAGCAACACCATGATTGCGTTCTGCACGTGCATGCGGTTCTCGGCCTCGTCGAAGACGATGGAGCGCGGAGAATCGAGCACCTCGTCGGTGACTTCGTCGCCGCGGTGCGCGGGGAGGCAGTGCAGGAATGCAGCCTCGGGCGCGGCCAGCGACATCAGCTCCCGGTTTACCTGGAAGGGCCGGAATATTGCGTCGCGATTGGCGGCTTCGCTCTCCTGTCCCATGCTCGCCCAGACGTCGGTGTAAACCGCATCGGCTCCGGCCACGGCCGCGCGAACGTCATTGGTGATTTCGATGATCGCGCCGGTGCGCTGCGCCATTTTTTGTGCCGTCCTGACGACGGCTTTGCTGGGTTCGAAGCCGGCCGGGGTGGCAACGGCTATGCGGCTGCCCAGGGCCGCGGCGGCAAGCATCAGCGAGTGCGCCACGTTGTTGCCGTCGCCCACGAAAGCCAGCTTCAGCGAAGACACATCGCCGAAGCGCTCCTGGAGCGTGAAGTAATCGGCCAGGGCCTGGCACGGGTGCTCCAGCTCGCTGAGCCCGTTGATGACGGGCACGGACGCGTACTTCGCCATGTCGGTGACGGTCGAATGCTTAAAGGTACGCAGCACGATGCCGTCGATCCAGCGCTCCAGGTTGTGGGCGATGTCGGCGATCTTCTCGCGCGCGTCAATGCCGCCGGGGTGCTCCATGAACATGGCGGCGCCGCCCAGCTTGCGGATGCCGACCTCGAAGGTCACGCGGGTGCGCAGCGACGGCTTCTCGAACATGAGCACGAACTGCTTGCCGGCCAGGGCGCCGCTGAACCCTGCGGGTCGCGCCTTGATCCTGCGCGCCATGTCGAAGATCTCGTGGATCTCGGCGGACGACAGGTCGGCGATGGATATCATGTCGGACTGCTGGAACGCGCTGCGCGGCGCAACGCCGGCTTCGAGCGCTGTCGGCGCCGTGACCATGGGTGTCTCCTTCGATGAAAGTACGCGCGGGCGATCGGGGCCCCCGACGCGCGCCGCATTTGCGTGCGGCGGGGTGACTCGCGTGCTCATTGCATGAGCTCCCGGATACGCTTGCCCAGCGCACGACACTGCTTGCCGCTCGAAGTGACGACCAGGATGGTGTCGTCGCCGGCGAGCGTTCCCAGCAACTCGGGCCACTTTTCAGCATCGAGCGCGGCGGCGACCGGCTGGGCGCTGCCCGCCGTGGTGCGGATCACGAGCAGGTTTTGCGCTTCCTTGATGTCGACCACGAATTCGCGCAGCAGGTGCGAAAGTGAGGGGCTGGGCGCGGCGGTCTCGCCGCCCAGTTCGGCGGGGGTCGAGTAGCCGTCGGCGGTCTTTAACAGGCCCAACTCCTTGATGTCGCGCGAGAGCGTTGCCTGGGTCACGTTCAGTCCGGCGCTGGCCAGGCGGTCGACGAGGTCTTCCTGCGTGAGGATGGACTCTCGCGCGATCAGGTCGAGGATGCGCCGGTGGCGCAGGGCTTTGGGCACGGTTCGCATGTTTATGCAACGCTTGCATAAATATGCGGGTGCGGGGCGGAAAAGTCAATGGGAAACGAAAGTGCCTGCCGTGGTCCGCAGCCCGGAATTCAGAGTTCGGGAAGGCGGGTTGCTGGCTGAGAACTGGGAAACGCGTTCAGTTCTGTTGTTCGGATTGGCCGCTGGCGCCGCGGAGCACGGAGCGGAAACGCTCCACCTGGCCGCGCTCGCCGTCGTTTTCCGCCAGGAACTCCAGCCCGTAGTAGTAGCCGGCGCGATTGCGTACCACCGCCCACAGCCGCAAAGGCGCTTCCCCGT
>DAISJI010000020.1:12318-15740 GCA_036821585.1 Terriglobales bacterium | reverse complement strand
GACGAAGTCCTCACCGCGCTGGAGACGGAAGAGAACGCATGAGAGTGGGGTAGTCGCAAACCTTCGTGTTCCTTCGTGTCCTTTGTGGTGAATGTCGTTACCACTCTGCAAACTCCGCCTGAATCTGCCGGTGTCTCGCGCGGACACCGCCTCCACAGCGCGTCCACCGCGGGTGCTCGCAAAATCCCTTTTTTATTCGACTTAAACCCACTGTGTTTCTGGGATTTTGCACGTCATTTCTGCTGAATCCCCGCGTTTGCAGGACTTACCAGGTATAGGGGGAGGGGGAAGTGGCGAGATGGATAACGCTCTTGCCTGTGTACTACTTTGCCATCAAAGCCAAAGGCCCGATCTCGTGATCGGGCCTCGGGAATAGCTGTCTGCCGAATCTAATGTTGCCCGAATCTTCCGGCTTCCATGGCGTCGCGGGTACCGTCGTTGGTGCCCGTGATGCCCTGGACGCGCAGCTTGAAGTCGTCGGGGTTGGAGGAATTTTCCAGCGCCGTGTCGTACGCGATCAGTCCCTGCGTATAGAGCCAGTACAACGACTGGTCAAAGGTCTGCATGCCGTACTGCGAGGTTCCGGCAGCGAGCGCTTCCTTGATGGCGCGCGTTTTTTCCGGGGTGATGATGCACTCCCGGACGTAGCCGGTCGAGATCAGCACTTCGACGGCGGGCACGCGGCCCGCGGTGTCCACGCGCTTCACCAGTCGCTGCGAGATGACCGCGCGCAGCACCGCCGCGAGCTGCAGTCGAATCTGCTTCTGCTCGGGCGGCGGGAAGACGGAAATGATGCGGTTGATGGTTTCGACCGCGTCCAGAGTATGCAAGGTCGAGAAGACCATGTGGCCGGTTTCGGCCGCGTGCAGCGCGGTCTCGATGGTTTCCAGGTCGCGCATTTCGCCGACCAGGATGACGTCGGGGTCTTGACGCAAGCTGGCGCGCAACGCCGATCCGAACGAAGGCGTATCCACTTCCACTTCGCGCTGGTTGACGAACCCCTTCTTGTCGCGGTGCAGGAACTCGATCGGGTCCTCGATGGTCATGATGTGCTCGGGACGGGTCGAGTTAATGCGGTCGATCATCGCCGCCAGCGTGGTGGATTTACCGGAACCGGTTACGCCGGTGACGAGCACCAGTCCGCGCGGCATTTCGCAGATCTGCTCCACCACTTTCGGCATGAAGAGCTCGTCGAGCGGGCGGATCTTGGTGGGAATCACGCGCAGGACCAATCCGACGTTGCCGCGTTGCTGGAAGACGTTGACGCGGAAGCGCCCCAGTCCGGCAACGCCGTAAGCCATGTCGAGCTCGGCGTTCTCCTTGAACTTCTGCTTCTGGCGGTTGGACATCATGCTGAAGGCCATGCTCAGCATGTCCTCCGCCGAAACGCGCGGCTGTTCCGTCAGCGGGAGCAGATCGCCGTCCACACGAATGTGGGGGAAGTTTCCGACCTTGAGGTGCAAGTCGGACGATTTGCGGTCCATCGCGATGCGCAGCAGGTCATCAATTTGCATGGCTAGTTCCGGAATACACGCAGGTTGAGGGCAGACGTTATCACGGATTCCGGGTAAGGGCAATCGGGGGAAGGGTACTCGGTTTATGGCGCCTGGACCTACCCTTGGGCAGGTTCGTCGGCGCTGGGCCCGTAGATGCCGGGGACTTTGCCTCCGGCGGGACGGATGTAAGCGGCGAGCTGCCCGCGGTGGTGGATGCTGTGGTTGTTGACGAGGATCAGGTACTGGAAGAGCGGTTCGGTCATGAAGCCGAAGAAGGGGACCGGCGTGAGCAGTTGTTGCGGCGTCAGGTCGCGGACGCGCTGGAGTGCGCGCGGGAAATTCTCGTCGTACCAGCGGAGGATTTCGGCGATGGTCGCGGGCGCGGGGTCCGCCGGGGTCTGTTCGATTTTCATGTCGGCAATCTTGTTGAGAAAAGTGACGTCGTCGTAGGCGATATGCCATGCCAGTTCGCGCGCGGTGCGGGAAAGAGGGTCGGGACGGTACTCCTTGCCGGCTTCGGGAACGGCGGCGATCACTTTGCGGGTGGTCTTGGATTCGGCGACGATGGTCGAGAGAATGAGTTCGCGATAGGCAAATATGAAATCGGGAGTAACGGCGGATTGTGCGGCGGACATGATGGCCTCCGGGCGGGAGTATATCGCTAGTGCCAAGTAACGAGTAACGAGAAGGAAGTTCCGAGTTGCGGGCATTTCACGGACATGAAGAAAGGCGGCAGGTGAAATCCCGCCGCCGTTACTCGTCACTTGCTACTCGTTACTAGACTCCGACCGGCTGTTTCTCCTTGACCGGGACCGGAGTGAACCAGTGGTAGCGGTCCGGTTCGGTGCCGTTGATGATCCCGAAGAACTCGTTGCGGATGGCCTTGGTGACCGGGCCGATGGCGCCCTTGCCGACCGTGATCTTGTCCACCGAACGGATGGGGGTGATTTCAGCGGCGGTGCCGGTGAAGAAGACTTCGTCGGCGATGTACAGCATCTCGCGCGGGATGCCCTGCTCGACGGCAGGTATTTTCAGGTCGCTGGCAATGCGCATGACCGAGTCGCGCGTGATTCCCGGCAGCACGGAGTTACCGAGTGGCGCGGTATAGAGCGTTCCCTGGCGGACGACGAACAGGTTCTCGCCCGAGCCCTCGCTGACGTAGCCATTGGCGTCGAGTGCGATGCCTTCGACGTAGCCGTTGAGGATGGCTTCCATCTTGATAAGTTGCGAATTCATGTAATTGGCGCCGCTTTTCGCCATCGCCGGCAGCGTGTTGGGGGCGATGCGGGTCCAGGAGGAGACGCAGACGTCCACCCCTTCGTCGGCGCCGTGCCCGAGATATTTGCCCCACGGGTAATTCGCGATGTAGACCTCGATCGGCGAATTGAACGGATTGACACCGGCTTCGCCATATCCGCGCACGACAAGGGGGCGGATATAGCAGGGCGCAACCCCGTTTTCGCGCACCAGTTCGGTCATGGCTGTGACCAGTTCGTCGCGCGAGTACTCGACCTCCATGCGATAGATTTTTGCCGAGTCGAGCAGGCGCTGCATGTGCTCCGCGGCGCGGAAGATCGCCGGGCCCTTGGGCTGCGCGTAGCAGCGGATCCCCTCAAATACCGCCGAACCGTAGTTCACCACGTGGGACATGACATGGAGCGTGGCGTCTTCCCAGGGAATCACCTTGCCGTTATGCCAAATTTTTTCGGTCTTTTGAATGGCCATTGAGGCCCTCCTTCACTGTCGTACAGCGGCCAAGAACTCCGCCCGCGGTCTCTGCCGTGACGCCGGACAAAATCCCCCTGCGGCAGACAGGAAGGACGGCATGGATGTGGAATGGCACGTGCGGTGTTACAGGACATTATACCGAGCAGTGGGATACGTCTGGAACGAGAAAAAAGACGTCACAGGAACAGGTGAGCGATG
>DAISJI010000020.1:0-12218 GCA_036821585.1 Terriglobales bacterium | reverse complement strand
TTTCTGGGCTTCGGCGTGGGCTGCGCCCTGGCTCGCCGGCGGCCACGGTGGGGGCTGGCCGCGTTTGGCATGCTCGGACTGCTGCTGTCGATCCGCATTCCGTTGCCCGGCCGTGAGCGTTTCCTGGAAAGCTTGTCGGCGACGCTGGGCGCCGCTTCCGATCTTGCCATCTGGAACGTGGACCCCACCTGGGAGTGGCGGACTGCACTGGTGGCCGCCGGCTTCAGCCTGGCGGTGCTGTTCATGGTGGTGTGCGTGTTTATTCCCATCGGCCAAGTGGTGAGCCGGCAGATGGACCTGGCGCCGCGCACCCTGCACGCGTATTCGTGGAACCTGGCGGGCAGCCTGGCCGGAATTCTGGCCTTCTTTGCCGTGTGCTGGCTCATGCTGCCGCCGGCGGCGTGGATGGGCCTGGTGCTGGCGTCGATTGCCTCGCTCCAGCGCAGCCGCACGCGCGCGCTGATGTTCGCGTTGCTGATCGTGCCCGCGGCTTGGCTGCTGCACGATCACAACACGGCGGACCATTTCATCCTCTGGACACCTTACCAGCAGATCGACATGCGGAAGGTCCGGTTTGCCGACGGCGAGTTCCAGGACGCCATGATTTCCGTCAACCACACCGGATATCAAAAGATGGTGGACCTGTCGCCGGATTTTCTCCGCCGGCACCAGCTGCTCGATGAAGCCGTCGACGAAAACCCGTACAACCTGCCGTTTCGGTTCGCCAAGCCGTCGCCCTCGGTATTGATCGTGGGCGCGGGCAGCGGCAATGACACGGCGGCAGCGCTGCGCAACGGCAGCCGCTCCGTGGATGCGGTGGAGATCGATCCCGCCATCTGGCAACTGGGCATCCGCGAGCACCCCGAGCGTCCGTACCAGTCGCCGAAAGTTACCGGCTACTTGACCGACGCGCGCGCCTTTCTGAAACGCAGCCGCGCGCACTACGACCTGATCCTGTTCGGCCTGCTCGATTCGCACACCCAGTTCTCCGACTACTCCAACATGCGGATCGACAATTTCGTCTACACGCGGGAAGCGTTCGAGGAAGCTCGCCAGCACCTGGCGCCCGACGGCGTTTTGCTGGTCAAGTTCCAGGTCAATCGTCCCTGGATAGGTTCGCGCCTGGAGCGGCTTTTAACGGAAGTTTTCGGCAAGAAGCCGCTGGCGTTTATGGCGCGTTCCAGCTATAGCACCGCGGCGACCTGTTTCGTGATCTCGACCTCGGACCGCGTGCAGGAGGCGCTGGCGGCCGATCCCCGGCTCGCCGATTTCACATGGCGTAATGCGCGAGTCTCGCCGAACGTGAGCGCCATCGAACCCACCACCGACGACTGGCCGTACCTGTACCACGAAGGGCGCTGGATTCCGCGGACATACTACTCGGTCGGGATCCTGGTACTGCTGCTGGCGGCGGCGCTCTACGCGCAGATTCCGGAAGCGCGGCGGCAAGCGCCGTCGCTGTTCTTCTTCGCTATGGGCGCGGGTTTTCTGCTCCTGGAAACGCAGACCATCAGCCGGCTGGCGCTCTACTTCGGCACCACCTGGCAGGTGAACGGGATCGTGATCGGCGCGGTGCTGACGGCGCTGCTGCTGGCCAACGCGGTGGCCGGCCGGCGCGCGCTGCCGCGCGGCGGGATGCTGGCGGGTTTGGCGGCCGGACTGGTGATCGCGTACCTGGTTCCGTTCGCGCGGATTCCCGCGCCCGCCGCGGTGACCGGCTGGATTGCCGCCGCAGTGTTCTCGATTCCGGTGTTTTTTGCCGGACTGCTGTTCGCCTCTGAGTTTCGCGACGCGGCATCGCCGAGCGCCGCGCTGGGGGCCAACATACTGGGGGCAGTGGTTGGCGGCCTGCTGGAGAACGTCTCGTTGCTGGTCGGCATGCGGGCGCTGCTGCTGGTGGCGCTGGGGCTCTACTGCCTGGCGGGCATCGGCTTGCGCTTTCGGCACGCCAAAGGCTGATTTCCCAGGCCTCCGCTCTTCTCTTGACGGTGCCCGACACCCTGTCGCTGATCGATCGGGAGCGACACGGATAGGGCAACCGTTCTATCGATAGCGGGCGAGGGCGAGGTCGACGATCTCGCCGATCATGTCGGTATAGGAGCGGCCGGCTTGTTTCGCCGCCATGGCGAATTCGGCGGAACTCCACAACCATGGGTTCGGGTTCGCTTCGATTACATAGACCTCGCCTTTCGGCGTGAGGCGCATGTCAATGCGGCCGTAATCGCGCAGTTTGAGGGCGCGATAGGCGGCCAGCGAAGTCGCTTTCAGCTTTTGGACGGTCTCTTCGTCGACGTCTTCGACCGGCGCCGACTTGGTGACCTTATAGGCCTCCGTATCCTTCATGAACTTGACGTCCTGGCTGGCGATGCGCGGCGTGCCCTTCGGCAGCTTCGACAAATCGAGCTCGATCAGCGGCAGCGACTCCGGGGTTTCATTGCCGAGGATGGAGGCGTAGATTTCGCGGCCTTCGATGTACTCCTCGATGAGTACGGGCGAGTCGAATTCCTCATGGATGTAGTCGATGCGCTCCATCAATTCCTTGACGTTTTCGACCACCGAGCCGATGTCGATACCGATCGAGCCGTCTTCCGAGGTTGGCTTCACGATAAGCGGGAACTTGATGTCGTGGGAGTGGTCGAGCCGTCCGCGGAACGAGGTGGCGAAGTCGGGCGTCTTGATGCCGTGGAAGTCGAACAGCTTTTTCGCGAGCGATTTGTCCTGCGCCAGGTAAAGCGCCTCCGAGCCGCAGCCGGTATAAGGCAACTGCAGCAGGTCGAGGAAGGCGGCGATGTTCTTGTCGTTGGTGTCGAAGCCGGCAAACGACTCGGTCAGGTTGAAAAGAAGGTCGGCGTGGTATTTCGCCAGCGCCAACAACGAGGGCTTGTGCCCGTCGAGGATGAGGTAGGTAGGATCGTGGCCGAGTTTTTCGAGCGCGTCGAAAATCTCTTCGCGGTCGAACTTGTTCTTCTTCTTGCGCTTCTTTTTCGAAGTCGGTTTCTTCTTTTTCGGCTTTTCCGGCTCCGGCGCGGGTTCCGGCTCGGCGCCCGGTTCCAGGGCCGCGTCTTCCCAGGTGTCGTAGAGAATCGCGATTTTCAACGGCTTGTTGGTCATGCAGCCTCGACAGCCCGGCCTTCTACCGCGACTGCGTTATTGATTGTGCAACGAATTTCGACTGCCGCGAAGTGCCTAGAGCTATTCCGGCTTACGGCTGCACGAATTTGCCGCGGCTGATGTAGTTCATGGCGAGCGCCGTCGTATAAGTCACCAATTCGGTTAGATGCTGCCGCTCGGAGGAAATATCCACATTGAGCTTCAATTCCACAACCCGTGCCTCGATGGCCTCGATGAGTTTCTTCAGCAGCGGGCGCTGCACGCCGGTCCAATAGGTCACCTTGTCGGTGATGGTCTTGCGATTTTCGCGGAGGAATTCGATCGCGGGGCGAACCCCTTTCTTGCGGCGGCGCGAGGCGTTGAAGATGTCCATCAAGTCGGAGTCGAGCGTGAGGTCGCCGGGCGAAAGCTGTTGCTCGGCGGCTTTGTCGTAAAAATCGGCGACGGTGACGTACATCTGCTCGACGGTGATGTCGGCGGTGCCGTGGGCGACGAAGGGCTCGACGTTGCTGAACTTTTTCCCGATGCGCTCCATGTACAGCAGTTTTTTCATCGCGCCCCAGCCCTTGTAGCGCTTGCGCCACTGCGCGCGTGGAGTCATCCAGACGGCGAAGGTCTCGGCGAAATCCTCGTCGGGATGCTTCTGCGCGTACCACCCTTCCATGTGCCGGACGTACTGGCGCGAGAACGCGACCGGGCGGTAGAAGTCGCGATAAGGACGGCGGAAGGGGCCAAACAACTCGCGCCATTCCGGAGTCTTGAAAAGCTGGTAGGCGTAATTGAAAGCGTGCCCCGCTTCGTGGCGCATGTACATCATGATCTGGCGGGAATCTTCCAAGTCATTCATCTCGCGCTCCAGGCGCTGGAGTTTGGGGTCGGCGAGATAAAAGGGAATGCCAATCACCGGCTCCTCCGAGGGGCATCCCCATTCGTCGGAGAGATAGCACTGCGGGCGGAACTTCTTCAGGCCTTTGCGCTCCAGTTCCCGGTAAAACTGCTGGACAAAACGCTCAATGGGAGATCCCTCGAGCTTCAGCCCCATCTCGCGGATGGGCTTGGAGAGGATCTCCTGAACGTCCGGCGGAGCTTTTTCGAAGGCACCCACGGTGGGAGAGCGTAGCACAGGGCTATTTCGGGGTTAAGTTTGGGCGGAAACTACCGCCCAAATTACATTCCCGCAGCTTTGGCGGGCGCAGCCGGTTTCTCGTCACCGTGGAAGAACTTGGCCGGGTTCGCCTTCATTGCGGGCATGGCGGCGAAGGGCTTGCTGTAGTCGTTGCGCGCATTCCAGAAAAGAAACCCGATGCCCGAGTGCGCCTTCGCCACTGCCACCTGGGTCTCGATGTAGGCGGGCGAGTAGCTGGGCGTCTTCCACCCGAAGGCCTGTAACCACGGGCGCAGAACGACGCCGCTAACGGCGGTGACCTTCTGGAAGCGGTCCATGGATTCGCCGATGAAGTGCTCCGGGGCGTCGCCCGGGACCTTGTAGCCGTCCATGCCGAAGAAGTGCGACGGATAAATCATGGGCGAGAGGACGTCGCAGTACTTCGCCATGCCGGAGATGTCCTGGCCGGTGTGGGAGAGATCCACGGGACGCTGCCAGGCCATCACGCCAAAGACATCGAGCGAGAGCAGGTCGCCCGCGGCGTGAATCTTCGCGTAGGCCTTGGAGAGAAAATCGGTGATGACGTCGGTGCGCTGCCACTGCGGGTGGGCAGCTTCAGAGTGGAATTTGGCGTCCTTCTGATCGCCCTCGGCTGGGAAGCGGACGTAGTCGAACTGGATTTCGTCCACCCCGCCCGCGATCGCCTGCATGGCGAGCGCGATGTTGTAGTCCTGCACCTGCGGGTTGGAGGGATCGGTCCAGACGAGCTTTCCGTTTTCGCGCCACGCCTGGTTGCTGCGGCGGGACTGGACCGCGACTTCCGGATGCCGGGTGACCAGGCGCTCGTCGCGGAATATTGCAATGCGAGCGATCACGTGCAGGTTTTGCTGGTGCATCCAGCGAACCAACTTGGCCAGGTTTGGGATCGACGGCCTTGCAGCGCCCGCGTTCAACGGATGGTCGAAGGGGATGCCGATGCTGCCGTCGGAATCTTTCACGTCGAAAACGACGGAGTTGCCCCCGGATGCGCGCCAGCGCTTGATCAGATCCATGCCGTTGCGGCTTCCGGCCATGATGTGCGTCAAGTAGATGGCCCGGACTTCGGCATCCTTCGCCATGGGCACCGGCTTTTCGACGATGGATCCGTTCATGCCGGGGATGACCAGCGTTTCGCCGGGCTTGGGCCAGTCGCCTTTAATTTTGCCGGGATTCGCGTCGCGCACGGCGGCCAGAAATTCCGCCGTCGTCATGTAGGAACTGTCCGCCCAATACTTGCGAATGAGCGTGTGGGTGCTTTCGCCCTTCTCGACCTGGTAGAGCGCAGTCCCAGGGACGGCGATTTGTGGAGCAGGAGCGGAGGCGGGCGCAGGTTTTTGTTTGTCAGCGGAGGAAGCGTTGGCTTTGGGCTGGGCTACCGCAGTCTTCGTCCATGGCAGGAACACAACACTTGCGGCAACCAAGAGAATGGCAACACCGAAAATTGCACTGAGAGGGCCGAGACGACGCATGATTTCCCGCGATCCAGAACTGGAGGTGCGACCGATAGTAGCACGATCTCGCGCTCGTGCAGGTACTAGTGGTGATGCGTCCTTGGTCACCGCCGCGCAACTCCAGGTCTTAATTACTTAGACGCAAAACACGCCGCGCCGGGTGCAGGACGTCATTTTCTGCTATCCGTTGAGGTAGCGGAAGCCCATGCTGCGCAGCAAGCGTTCGGAGAGCGATATGTCCCGCTGAATCTGCGCTGGGCGCGAGATGTCGGCGGCGGCAATAGCCTGCTCAACCATGCCTTCCTCGATGCTGATGGGGTCCTGGGCGAGAAAGTCGATGACGCCTTCGCGATGATCGATCTCGACGGGGCGCAGCAGCAGCTTGCCGCAGACGAAGTAGATTTCGTAGTAGCCCTTGGTGGCGACGATCTTGAAGCGGCCGGTGTAGGTTTTCTCATCGACGGGTTGGACCGGCGCTTCTGCCCGAAGCTTTGCGCGTGCCGCCGACTCGCAGGTAAGGTCCCAGAGCTTGAGCAACCGGCGTTCCTCCTGCGTGAGGGCGCGCCGCAGGGTCTGCTCCATTTTCCCGATATTGTTGTCGAACGACGCCATGGTGCCCCAGGCTTATGAAGATCGTCGGGCCGGGTGAAACGGCCGCCAAGGGCAGTCTAACCTGTCGCGCGGCACGAAGTTTCGGGTCCAATATGGGATCGGCGGCGCTACTAGCCCACTCTCCTGGGGTTTACAGCATCATATCGGTATTCATCCCAAGGTCAGCTCGTGCGGCGGTCCGATCGCCGGACAGGGGGAAAGATGAAATCGTCGCAACGAACTCGTGCGCTTGCGGTTGTGCTTTCGCTGGTGACCGCGTTTCCAGGGTGGATGTTCGCCGCGGTCAAGCGCGGCCCGGAATTGCCGGACCCGGGCAACGTCTCGGTCAGCAAGCAAGACCAGGAACGGCTGGGCCTGCAAGCGGTGAGCGAGGTGTACCGGCAGATGCCGGCGCTGCCCGATTCGAGCACGCCGGCGCAGTACATCAACCAGATCGGACAGCGGCTCATGGCGGTGATCCCCGCCGAGTACAACTGGCCCTACCAGTTCCACGTGATCCAGCAGAAGGGGATCAACGCGTTCGCGCTTCCGGGTGGGCCGGTTTTCGTGAACCTGGGTACGATCCTGGCCGCGGACAATGAAGCCGAACTGGCGGGCGTGATCGCGCACGAGATGGCGCACGTGTACATGCAGCACTCGATCAAAGCCATGCAGAAGCAGCGGACAACGCAGGTGCTGGGACAACTTCTCGGCGGCATCCTGGGAGGCGTGATCGGCGGGCCGGCGGGCGCATTAGCGAACATGGGAGCACAAATGACTGCGGCCGGCTTCAGCATGAAGTTCTCGCGCGCCGACGAAGCGCAAGCCGACGTGGTGGGCGCCATCATCATGTACAAGGCGGGCTACGACCCGCACTACCTGGCAAAGTTCTTCCAGAAGCTGGAGCAGGAGGGCGGAAGCGGCGGTCCGCAGTTTCTCAGCGACCACCCTAACCCGGGCAATCGCTACCAGTTGATTAGCGACCAGGTGAAGGATTGGCCGTTGAAGTCGTACCGCAATGACACTCCCGAATTCCAGCAGGTACGAGCGAGCCTGCGCAACATGAGGGCGTACACGGCGCAGGAAATCGCCCAGATGCAGAGATCGGGGCAGATCCGCAACACCAGCGGGCCCAGGGGCGGGCCGCAAGGACCAACCACGATGGGGAGCGTGTCGCGGGGGGACGTGATGCCGAGCGACCAGCTCCAAACGCTGAACACGCAGGGGTTCAGCATCGATTACCCGAACAACTGGCAGCCCACGCAGGACCAGCAGTCGGGAGGAGTGACCATTGCTCCTCCGGCGGGAGCAACCCAGGGAGCGCTCGCCTACGGGGTGTTGATCAACCCGCGTCAAGCGCAGGGCGCGACCTCGCTCGACGATGCAACCCAGCAGCTGGTGCAGGAAATGGTGCAACAGACTCCCGGGATGAGGCAGACCGGCAGCGTGCAGAACATCCGGGTGAATGGAGTTGCGGGCCGGGCGGTGGACCTGCTCGGGACTTCACCGGTCACGGAGAACGGCAGGCAGTTGCAGGAGCACGATTGGCTGGTCACCCTGCCCTATGGGCAGCGCGGACTGGTGTACCTGGTATTCGTAGCGCCCGAGCGCGATTTCGACCAGTTGAAAAGCACCTATAGCGACATGTTGCGGACGTTCCGATTCAATCAATAACGTACACGGTAAGTCAATTGCCCTTAAACGGCCCTCCCCGCACAATAGGGGAGGGCCGTTTAAGGTATGGATGTAGCGGCACATCTCGGCATTGACATCGTCGAGTACGACGAGCGCATTCGTACGTTCATTCCCGATTACGAAGAAATGCTGGACGTGGCGGCGGAAGCGATACCGGCGTCGGCGCGGACCATCGTGGACTTGGGAACCGGGACCGGCGCGCTGGCGGCGAGGTGCGTGGAAAGAGCATCGCGGGCGCACGTGGTGGGGATCGATTCCGATGCCGGCATACTTGCAGCCGCGGCCGGGCGTTTGCAGAGGCGCGGCAGCTTCCTGTGCGCCAACTTCGTGTTGGCGCCGCTGCCGGAGTGCGATGTGGTGGTGGCGTCGTTCGCGCTCCATCATGTCAGGACCCGGCCGGCCAAAGCGGCGCTCCATCGGCGAATTCATGGGGCGTTGCGGCGTGCGGGAATGTTCGTCAGCGTGGATTGCCATCCGGCGAGTGATCCCGAACTGGCACGAGAGCAGCACCGGGCGTGGCGGTCGCACCTGGAGAAGTGGTACAGCAGGAAGCAGGCGGCCGCGCTCCTGAAGGCGTGGTCTCAGGAAGATGTGTACGTGCCCCTGGAAGCGGAGATGGCGCTCATGCGGCAGGGCGGATTTCGAGTGGAAGTGCTGTGGCGGAAGGGGGCATTCGCGGTGCTGGCGGGGAAGAGAGCGGGTAGAGGCTGATGGCGAGGCCGACCGCAGCTTCCTCACGGGACCGGCGTCCCGCTCGGAATCATCAATCTTTCTAACCCTTTTTGAGTTCGACCAGGACCTGGCGGGCGACTTCCTTCAAAGTCTCGAATACTCCGACGCCCTGGAACGCGACGGCCTCGAACACCGGCTCGCCTTTCTTTACCAGCTCTTTCTTCAGCGCATCCACGCCCAGCGCGTTGGGCAGGTCGCGCTTATTCAACTGCAGGACGTAGGGAATCTTCATGAAGTCATAACCGTGTTCCGTCATGTTTTCCTGAAGGTTCTCCAGGGCTTCGACGTTGGCGTCCATACGTTCTTCCTGGGAATCGGCGACGAAGACGACGCCATCCACGCCGCGCAGGATGAGCTTGCGGCTGGCGTCGTAAAAGACCTGGCCAGGGACGGTGTAAAGGTGAAAACGGGTCTTGAAGCCGCGCACGGTGCCGAGATCGAGGGGCAGGAAATCGAAAAAGAGCGTTCGGTCGGTTTCCGTGGCCAGCGAGATCATCTTGCCCTTTTGCTTTTCGCTGGTCTTATCGAAGATGTACTGCAAGTTCGTCGTCTTGCCGCCGAGGCCGGCGCCGTAATAGACGATCTTGCAATTGATCTCGCGCGCTGCGAAGTTGATGGTACTCACGGCGTGTCCCTTGGGCGGCCCGCACGGGGCCGCTATCCGGCCTGAACTGCACCTTGGAAACGATGTTTATATCATACCGGGCTGGGGAGGCTGAAGCGGTCCGGGAGCCAGGTAGTGTCGCAGTTTGAAAAGTAGACCAAAACCTTCTGCAGATGCCTACGACTTTGTCGACTCCTCCACCATCCGCGCAGCAACCTGATTCGCGTCAGGCTGCGCGGATTTCTTTTTGGGCGGCTGCTTCTTTTCGCGGGAAGCCTCCGACTGGTGGTCCGAATACGTCTTTTTGCGGTTCTTGGGCATGGCCTATCATCCCGGCTTTGCCGGCACTTGTAAAGCTGACGGCAAATTCAAACTGACCACTCCTGCGCATTCACGGCCGTGGAGGTTCGCTGCGGGCGCTTGGTGGCAACGGGTAATAGCCTTCCTTGGCGAAAACCTTGAGGCCGGGGCGGCCCACGCGGACCTCGATGGTGCGATGGGAACTGGAGGGCGTGGCGCGCGTCGTGTAGCCGATCGTGTACTGGTTGCGCGCCTCTTCGGTGACGCGAGCATAGGTCTGCTCGATGGCGTCCTGGGTGAACTCGTTGAAGACCTGGCCGCCGGTGGCGGAGGCGTACTTGGGCAGAATATTTCCGTAGCCGGTTCCGGGAATGCGGGCCTTTTCGAGCTGGCTGTATCCCGGAATGGCCGCCGAGCCGACTCCCATGCCGTAAACCGCGATCTGCCGGGTGAGCAGGACCTTGAGGACTTCCGCGTAACTGGCGCTGGACCCGGACTCGCGGCCGTCGCTGATGACGAAGAGGATCTTGCGGCGGTCGGTGGAGCGTCGCGAGAGATCGAGCGCGGCTTCCAGTACGGCGTCGTTCAGCACGCGAGACACGCGGAGGTTGGGCGAGCCGACGCGGTTCGTCATCGGTGAGCCAGGATCGATCTCATGGCCGTTGATCGTGGGATTGTTCTGCGCCATGGGGCCGGTTGTTACCGGAACGCCACCCTCGGAGGCGTGGCGCTCCTTGAGCCGCTTGACGCTGTTGGACAGGCGATCGTTGACGGCGGTGAAGTCCTGCACCTTGGCGACGGTGTTGGTGTAGGTGAAGATGCTGACCTCGTCGAACTGGCCGAAGGCGCCGATGAGCGCCGAGAGCGTGTTCTTTACCTTGGCGAAGGTCTGTTCGGGCATGCCGAGATCGAGGACCACGGCCGCCGAGAGTGGAAACGGGTCGCTGGTGAAAAAGGTGATCCGTTGCGGAACGTCATCTTCCATGACCGAGAAGTCTCTGACGGTCAGTCCGGGGACGAGGTGCCCCGCCGAGTCCTTCACCGACACCGGAACGCTGACGAAATTCACTTCAGTCCGGATGATGAAGTTGTACTTGTCGCGGTCGCTGCCCGGTTCGGCAGTGGCGCCGCCCTGAAGGACGGTCTTCACTTCCGGCAGCGCGGGCTGCCCCGGCTGCGCTGGCTCTGGCTGCGGGCGTGCCGGCGCGACCTGGGCCGGCCTCTGCGGCGAGGGGCCGGTAGGCAGTTCCGAGGCCGGTTTCTGTGCCGACGGAGCGTCCGGAATGTTCTGCTGGCTGGGCGTCGCTTGGGCCAGGCCGATACTGGCCGCCAGCAGCAGCACCGGAAGCGTGAGAAGTTTTCTGTTACTTCCGCTCGTGCAGATCATCTATATCTCCATATTCCCGGACACTTAAACCCTTCGGACAGCAACTCTGTTGCGAGGGCAGGTTTAGAATAACTCGTAAAGAGTCTCCCCGGCTCGGAGAAGTTATGGTTTCAGTTTTCCCCGGAAAACCGTTTTCGGCACTGGTTGCGGCCCTCGCGATAAGTGTATTGATGCCGTTGGCTGGCTTTGCGCAAAAGCCGGACACCAAGGAAAAGGACGACCAAGCGGTCACAACGCTGAAGGTCAACGTCAACGTTGTCAACCTGTTCTTCAACGTGAAGGACAAGCGCGGCGGCCTGGTGCCAAACCTGGCCAAGGACGAGTTTGAAGTCTACGAAGACGGCAAGCCGCAAACGATCAAGTACTTCTCCTCGGAGTCGAACCAGCCGCTGACGCTGGGACTGATGATCGACAGCAGCGCCAGCCAGATGCGGGTCCTGGAAGACGAGAAGGTCGTCGGCGCGCAGTTCCTCAGGGAAGTGCTGCGCAAAGACGACCTGGCGTTCGTCATCAGTTTCGACGTCAATGTGGACCTGTTGCAGGACTACACCAACGATGCATCCGAACTGCGGCGCGCGATGAACCGCGCCAAGATCAACAGCGGCGGCACCGGAGGCGGACTGCCCGGCCTCGGCGGAGGGCCGCTGCCCACCTCGAACAATCCCCGGGGCACGCTGCTGTTTGACGCGGTATACCTGGCGTCGAACGAGAAACTGGCGCGCGAGGTCGGACGCAAGGCGATGATCCTGCTCACCGACGGCGAGGACCAGGGCAGCCAGACGCGCAACCGGCAGGCGATCGAGGCGGCGCAGAAGGCGGATTCCATCGTGTACGTCATCATGATCGCGGACCGGGGTTTCTACGGCGGTTTTGGCTATTCCGGCGACAAGGAAATGAAGAAGATGGCGGAAGAGACCGGCGGGCGCGTCATCAACGCCGGCAACAAACCGGAGAAGCTGAGGGAAGCGTTCGACCAGATCGCGAATGAACTGCGCAGCCAGTACAACGTCGGCTACACGCCGACGAATTCGGCGCGCGACGGCAGCTTCCGCAAGGTCGAAGTGAGAGTAAAGAGCGGTCTCAAAGTGCAGGCGCGGCAGGGGTATTACGCGCCCGACGCGAAGCGGGACAATGGGGACTGAGCAGCAGTTGTAGGTTCGAGTTGAAAGTTGCAAGCGGCGGCGGGCGAAGGCGTCCGCCGCC
>DAISJI010000019.1:9867-16074 GCA_036821585.1 Terriglobales bacterium | reverse complement strand
AGGCCAGCACGGGTGCGCCGGCCGACGCGGCCGCCATGCAGCAACAGCCTACGCCCGAGATGATGAAGCGCATGGCTGAAAAGAAAGCGGAACCGCTGCTGGCGCAGTTGAAATCGAACCCGAAGGACCCGCAACTGCTGGCCGAGATCGGCAACATTTATTACGACACGCAGAACTTCAAGGAAGCGATCGATTACTACAGCAAATCGCTGGCGGTGAAGGACGATCCCAACGTCCGCACCGACCTGGGCACCGCGTACTTCTATGCCGGTGACGCCGACACCGCGCTGGCCGAGTTCGAGCGCACGCTCAAGGCGTTTCCGAACTTCGATAACGCGCTGTTCAACATCGGCATGGTGAAGTTCCAGGGAAAGATGGACACCCAGGGCGCGATTGCCGCGTGGGAGCAATTGTTGAAGCAGAACCCGAACCACCCGCGCCGGGCGGACATCGAGCAGATGATCGCGAACGCCAAACAGCACGCCAACGTCAAGCCGGGCCAGAAGAGCACGAAACCGGTGATGTGATTACTGCGAATTCATCCTTAGAGTAAGGGAAGACCATTTATCCGCCCGGCCCTCCGGCCGGGTATTTTCTTGTTCCAAGCGCGCGGAAAGCGATGATGGCGGCGGTGTCGTCCATCGTGCTTGGTTAGCTGGAAAAGAAAAACCGGAGGAAGCTGGATGAGGGAGTAGGAGAGAGCTTCCTCCGGCGGCGCGATGTCTGTTTCCCTGGGCCTCCATCGCTAGACGGAGCGGCAGCACGCGCCAATTTTGAGTAACCGTTACGAACACCCAACCGCTATGAATGAACCGCCTATAAGTCCGGACAACTGACACCTGACAACTGGCAACTAGCTCTTGTGGTCGCGGGCGCGTTCGATCAACTGCTCCACGTTCTGGCGTTCCGGATAGTTCGGGTTGGTCTGGATCAGCTTCTGCCACGCCGCGATGGCGCCCTGCGGGTCCTTCTGGCTCTGCCACTTCACGATTCCGAGATTGAAGAGCGACTGAGCATGGGTCGGTTCCTGCGCCAGCGACTTCTCCAGTTCCGCCACGGCGTGGTCCGCATCGCCGAGGTACCAGTACGCGGTGGCCATGTCGGTGCGGACATTGACGTTCTTGGGCGCGATCTTCAGCGCCTCGGCGTAGTACTGGATGGCTTTGTCGTAGATTTTGGCGTCGTAGTATGTGTTGCCGATATTGGTCAACGTGGCCGTATCTTTCGGGTTCTGCTGGAGCGCTTGCAGCATCGGCGCCACGGCCTTGTCTGCAAGGTCGGTATTGGGCTGGCCGGCCGGCATTCCGCCCATGCCCGGAATTTGTGCGGGTCCAAGCTCTTGTGCGGACGGCGTCGCGACCGCAGCTTGCGCCAGCGGCGCCGCCGACGAGCCGCGCAACAGGTACCCGACCGCCAATCCCAAGAGCAGGCACACCACCGCCATGGTGTAAGCCTGGCTCGCGGTCCATACGGTGATGGTGGGCTCCGTTTTCCGGTTTGTACTCATCGCTCCCTCGCCATGGGCTCAGCGTTCGCGGCCCGAAGATCCTGATTGTTCGCGCCGGCGACCGCGCGCTGCAGCATTTCCAGGTGGAAAAGCCGCTGTACGGCGGAGGTCAGGTGTTCCTGCTCGATCTTTTCGCAGGGTTTTTTTAACTCGTGCGCCAGCGTGCCGGCGATGCGCTGCGTCAGGCGGGCGGCGAAGGCCTCGACCAGTTCGCGCTGCTCGACGGACAGCAAGGTAAGCCCCGCGTAAAACGCCTCCAGCTCCTTGACGCAGATTTCGTCCAAACACCGGCGCAGCGCGGCGATGGTGGGCACTACCCGCTCCTGTAGCAGCCTGGAATAGAACGTTTTCGCTTCGCGGCCGGAGAGGGCTTCCGCCGCTCCCAGCCCCTCGCGAGTCGCCTCATCGCGCAGCGCGCCCGAGATGGTCAGCGTTTTTTGCGCCACGGAATCGAGGAACCGGCCCATGGTCCCGGCTTGCAGCGCCGACACCGAAGCGTCCTTGAAGTTTTCCGTGCTCTCTTTTTCGCGGGACGCGATGGAGTCCAATCCAGCCGTGGCGAGAAACACATGTGCCAGGGCAGCCTCGTCGAGCTTGCGGTAGAAGTGCTTCCACTCGCAGAGCTGGAGGCCGTACTCGCGCGTCAGGAAGTTGAGCACGCTGCCGGAGGCGGCGGAGGCATCGCGTGTCCAGAGGATGAATTCGGTACATTCGCCGGTGGAGAGCACCAGTACTTCGTCAATGCCGTCGGTGCAGACGAGCTTCTCCAGCGCATCCCGGCGCCGGTCCTCGGGAATCCAGAACCGTTCGCGGACTTCCACCGGTGCGCTGCGGTGGTTCACGCCGATAACCATCAAGCTGGGTTCCAAGAGTAATCTCCGCGAACTGGGTTCTCGGAAGGGGAATCGCACCCAGCGTGCCAAACGCCGCGTCCGGCCACCCCAACGGTTTCAATAAGTTGTCGGCGACTTTGTGATAACGGCGGCAGGCGGATGAGCGATATGGCGCGAGCTGCGGGTTATTTCACACCCCTCACACGGTCCACGTGCAACCCAGAGCCTAGGGTTTTCAATCCATTAACCATGATTGGCGAATGGCACACTGCGTGCCATTATGGGAATGTACACAGCTATTCAAGGAGAGATGGATCGATGACCAAGCTGGCAAGAACGATGACCCTGGGCGCCCTGGCTTTCGGACTGGCGGTCCCGACACTGAGTTTTGCGGCCGATAGCGGCGCAGACCTCTTCAAGCAGAAATGCGCCATATGCCACGGCGAAAACGGCGCCGGCAAGGGGAAAATACCCGCCCTCAGTTCGGCCGATATCCAGAAGCAGTCGGACGCCGACTTCAAGAACGCGATCGAGAAGGGAACAAAGACCGACAAGGGCATGATGATCGCCTTCGGCGGCAAGCTCAGCCATGAACAGATCGAAGGGTTGGTGAAGTTCGTCCGCAGCCTGAAGAAGTAAGCAGCAGAGAACAGCGGATTCCTCGCTGCGCTCGGAATGACAAACCAATAGTTTCGCGGATTTGAAACCGGCCGGAATTCCCGGCCGGTCTTTTATTGCTTGAAATAATTTGTAAACGTCGCCCTCCGGCAAGCGCAAACTTGCCACGGCGATTTATACTGCTTCGGATTTCGCAGTCGTCCCGATGTGGACGTGTAGCCGCCAGGCTTGCCTGGCGATGATAACGTCCTCCTGGCAATCGTGAACTCGTCCGGCGTGTGGCCGGACGTCCGCTGTATGCGCGGAGGGGTAATGCGAGAAGAAGACACTCCCATCCTGGAAGAAGGCGGGCAGCCGCGCGAAGGCGTATCTCGCCGCGACTTCCTCAAGCTCGGCGCCGTTGCCGTTGCCGTACCTGCGGTGATCGGGCCCACGGTACTCACCGTCGAGGGCCAGGACGTGCCGATGTACGGTCCGGGCAAGACGCCGGTCACGCTCACCGTCAACGGCAAGAGCCTCAAAGGCGAGTTCGAACCGCGCGTGACCCTGCTCGACGCGCTGCGCGACAACTTCGAACTGACCGGGGCCAAGCGCGTCTGCGACCGCGGGGCCTGCGGCTCCTGCACCGTGCTCATGGACAACAAGCCGGTGTACGCCTGCTCGGTCCTGGCCATCGACGCACAAGGGCACCAGATCACGACCATCGAGGGTTTCACTGCCGGTCCCGAGCTGCACCCGGTTTCGCGCGCCTTCGTCGCCAACGACGCCCAGCAGTGCGGCTTCTGCACGCCCGGCTTCATCGTCGCCAGCAAGGCGCTGTTCGACCGCCATCCCCACCCGACGCACGAACAGGTGGCCAAAGGGCTGGGCGGAAACTTCTGCCGTTGCGGCACCTACTACGGGATGCGCGGCGCCATGAGCCAACTCGGGGCGCAGCCACCTCATGTGACGAAGGGAGGCGAGTAGCCATGGCGGAATATAAATGGCCCGATGCCGCACAACGGAAAGTCATCGGCACCCGTCACGCGCGCGTGGATGGTCCGGATAAATCCTCCGGCCGCGCCAAGTACACCTACGACGCCACGCCTCCAGGCCTGCTCGCGGGAGCGATCCTGCGCTCGCCGCACGCGCATGCCCGGCTCATCAGCGTTGATACCAGCGCGGCCGAGAAAATGCCCGGAGTGAAGGCGGTCGCCGTCCTGCAAAAGCCGGGCAGCGCCACCATCCGCTGGGCCGGCGACGAAGTGGTCGCCGTGGCCGCCGTGAACGAAGGCACCGCAGCCGATGCTTTAAGCGCGATCAAGGTTCGTTGGGAAGTGCTGCCGCACTTCGTGGACGACTTCTCCGAGCCGCCCACCGACCTTCCCGAGGACACGGGCCCGCTCAGCCTGGAAGATCTCACCGGTATGTTCAGCAACCAGGTGCCGGAAGTGCAAATGGCTGCTGCCATCAACAAGCGCGGCATAGATTTCCCAGTCACGCCGGAACTGCTAAAGCGTGCGCAAGGCGGGGGCGCCGGGAGCACAGTCGTCACGGCCCTGCAAAAAGCGCAGGTGAAACCCGCCTCCACCGGTCCCAAGGTCCCCTATCATCCGACGCAGGCGACCGTCACCGGCACTCCCGACGAGGCCTTCAAGTCCGCCGCCGCCGTGAGCGAGGGAATCTACGGCGTGCCGACGATCGCGCACTGCTGCATGGAGTCGCACGGAGCGGTCGCAATGTGGTCCGATCCCGATCACCTCGACGTGCAGATTTCGACGCAGAGCGTGAGCGATATGCCGGGCCAGGTCTCCGACGGCCTCAAGAATTACGAGGTCGCCATCCCGCCGACCAACATCCACATGCACCAGCAACACATGGGCGGCGGCTTCGGCAGCAAGTTCTCGGCCGACCGCTGGAGTTCCGCGGCGGCGCTGCTGTCGAAGAAAGCGGGCGGCGCGCCGGTGAAGATCATGCTCGACCGCCGCGCCGAACTCGAAGTTGCCGGCGCTCGTCCCTCGGCTTACGCGCGGGTCAAGGTCGCGGCCGACAAGGACGGCAAACTCGTGGCGTGGGATTCACGGTCCTGGAGTACCGGCGGTCCGACGGGCGGCGGCGCCATGCCGATCCCGTACGTGTTCCGCGATATTCCCAACCTGCGTACCCAGCACACCTCGGTGGACACCAATACCGGGCCGTCGCGCGCATGGCGGGCGCCCAACCATCCGCAGGCCGCGGCGTTGACTATGACGGCGCTGGAAGACCTTGCCGCCAAACTCAACATGGATCCGTATGACCTGATCCTGCGCAACCTCGACCTGACGCAGCGCGCCAAGGAGTATCGCGACGAGCTGCCCATAGCCGACCAACTGATGGGCTGGAAGAAGCGCTGGCATCCGCGCGGCGATAAAACGCAGGGGCCGATCAAGCGCGGCTTGGGACTCTCCATCCACACCTGGGGCGGGCGCGGGCACGAAAGCCACTGCGACCTGACCATCCACTCCGACGGCGCCGTCGAGATGAAAATGGCCACGCAGGACCTCGGCACCGGCACGCGCACCGCGATCCTGATGGTCATCAGCGAGTCGCTCGGCATTCCCGTGGAAGCGATCACGCTGAAAATCGGCGACACCAACTATCCGCAATCGGGCGGCAGCGGCGGCTCGACCACCATCGGCGGCGTCAGTTCGGCGGCGCGGCGCGCTTCGGTGGACGCCATCAATGCCATGTTCGAGAAACTAGCTCCCGTGCTCGGGACCACGCCGGAGCACCTCGAGTCGGCGAACGGGCAAGTCCGCATCAAGGGCGGCGGCAACGGCCTGACGTGGAAACAAGCCTGCGCCAAGCTGGGCCCGGCCGGCATCACCACGCAGGGCGTCAACTGGCGGCAACCGACGCGCAACAAGCCGGACCTGACCAACGCAGGCGTCGGCGGCGTGCAGATGGCCGATGTCAGCGTGGACACGGAGACCGGCATCGTTCGCGTCAACAAGATGGTCGCGGTGCAGGACTGCGGGTTGGTGGTGAATTTAAAGACCGCCGAGTCGCAGGTGCACGGCGCGCTCATCATGGGCATCAGCTACACGCTGTTTGAAGAACGTGTGATGGACCCGGGCACCGGGCGCATGCTGAATTCGAACTTCGAGTTCTACCGCCTGGCCGGGTATGGCGACATCCCCGACCTGGTGGTGCACATGATGACCGGCCCCGGCTACGACGAGCGCGGCGTCATCGGATTGGGCGAGCCCCCGGTAATTTCGCCGGGCGCGT
>DAISJI010000019.1:8539-9767 GCA_036821585.1 Terriglobales bacterium | reverse complement strand
GCATGAGAGCCTTCGAATACGCCACTCCGCAAGGCGACCGGCAGGCCATCGGCCTGCTCGGGCAGACGTGGGACGACGCCGCCGTCTTCGCCGGCGGTACCGAGCTGCTGGCGTTGATGAAAGACAACATCGTCGCGCCCAAGCGCCTGGTCAACATCAAGCACATTCCCGGGCTCGACAAGGTCACCTTCGACAGCTCCGGCATGCGCATCGGCGCGCTGGTGCGCATCCAGGATTTCGCCGACAACGTGGACGTGCAGCGGCGTTATCCGACGATTGCCTGGGCCGCTGACGAAGTCGCCAGCCCCCAGGTCCGCAACCTGGCGACCATGGGGGGAAACATCTGCCAGCGTCCGCGCTGCTGGTGGTTCCGCAACGGCTTCGGCCTGCTGGCGCAGCAGAACGGGAAATCGCTGGTGCTGGCGGGCGACAATCGCTACCACGCGATCCTCGGCAACGACGGCCCCGCCTACTTCGTCAGCCCCTCGACGATTGCGCCCGCGCTGATCGCGCACGGCGCGAAGGTCCGCATCATGGGCCCCAACGGCGCGCGCGAAGTCGAACTGGCGAAGTTCTTCGTCATTCCCATGTCGGAGGAGGAGCGCGAACACGACCTGAAGCCGAACGAGCTCGTCGCCGAGATCGTGGTGCCACCGGCGCCGGCCGGAATGAAGAGCGCGCAGTACGCCGTCCGGCAGAAAGCCGAGTTCGACTGGCCGCTGGCGGCGGCAACGGCAGCGCTGACGATGTCGGGCAACACGGTCAAAGCGGCGCGCATTGTGCTTGGCAGTGTGGCGCCGATTCCGTGGATATCCGAAGAGGCGGCGCAGGCGCTGGTCGGCAAATCGGTCACCGAAGAAACCGCCGATGCTGCCGGAAAGGCAGCGGTGAGCAAGGCGAAAGGGCTGGGCAAGAACGAGTACAAGATCCAGCTCACCCGCGTCGCCGTAAAACGCGCCATCCTGAAGGCCGCGGGAATGTGGAGAGGTGAAGCATGAACACCTGCGATCCGCGCTTCGACGTAAGACATCCGAACCTGTGCGCGGGGCTGCGCTGGAAGGGACAGTTCATCCGCTCCGAGCCCGATGCCAGCGCGCAAGGCGCCGGCGACACCAGCTTCTGGTGCATGTACACGCAAACCTGCATCGGCCCGGACGGCATCAAGGCCGAGCCGGCCATGTGCTCGTCCGCGTTTCGCGAGTGCCACGGGACGGGACAGTGCGGGTGA
>DAISJI010000019.1:7103-8439 GCA_036821585.1 Terriglobales bacterium | reverse complement strand
TTGCGCAGATTCAGGGCGATTACATCGAGACCCGTTCCACCGACGTTTTCACCGGACAGTGCTATGCCAACGGCGAGATGGGCCTGACCGGCAAGGAAGCCATCCTGGGCTGGCGCGTGTCGAAGGGAAGCTGGAACGGCGTCGCGCTCGACGGCCTGAGCATCGCGGCCGCGGTGCGCGCCCGTGCCACGCTCGGCGATCCGTACGGCAATCCCTATCCGGCGAAGGCCGTTCTCATCGTGGACGACCAGGCGACCCCGCAGCAGCGCGAGGCGCTGGTGGCGTTCGCCCAGCACATGGGCGGCCGATTGCTCGACACCGTCGAGCGCGTGATCGTGGCGCCGGTGGCGCTGGAGATGTCGCCGACCAAACATGGCGCGGCCCTGCTGCGCGCCGGGCAATTCGCGACCGTACAGACGCGCGCCCTCAATCCGAACGACCACAATTGCGGGAATGACGCCACGTTCTATCCGCCGCTCACGCCGACCGCGCACTCCATGGCCGCCGTCGCGCTGACCGACCGCTACGACGGGCCCGGGCTGGGTACGAACTGGAACTCGCACGACCGCCGTAGCGCCTTCGTCGGGACATTTTCGGTGGACGCGCACGCCATGGCGGCGCACCAGGGCGACGCGGGCGAATAATCGTAGGTCGCGCGTCGTAGGTGGTAGGTCGGTATTCGGTTCTTTCGACCTACCGCCTACCGCTTTTCCGTTCCCATCGTTGATAATGTCCCCATGCGACTACGTCATCTTTTTCCTATCGTTCTCATCCTGCTGGCTGTTTCCGCATTCGCTCAAAAAGTAGAAAAGCTGCCTGCGCTGGACGATGCTTCCGTTCCGGCGGCAGTGAAAGGCGTGCTGGATCCCGCGGGATCACGCGTGCTGCTTGCCGACGGCACTCCGCTGGCGGAGGTCTGGCTGCGCAAGAGCACCCCGAAAAACGCGGCGGCGGCCTCCGACGTCCTCTATCCGCAGCTCGCCCTCTCGCAGATGGTGGGCGTGGTTCGTTTTCCAAACGGCGCCAAGGATTTTCGCGGACACGCGGTCAAGCCCGGCTTCTACACCATGCGTTACCTGGTCCAGCCCAACGACGGCGATCACATGGGCACCTCGCCCAACCCCGATTTCCTGCTGACGGTCCCGGTGGCTGACGATCCCGATCCGAACGCGAAGATGGATTTCAAGCAATTGTCATCGGCGAGCGCGCGCTCGTCGGGCACGCGGCATCCGGCAGTGTTCGAGATGATGGGGCCGGAGCCGGGCGACTTGCCGCGCGCCTACACCAACGCCGACAGCTACCTGATTTTCTCGGCGAACCTGAAGGGCGACGACGG
>DAISJI010000019.1:5920-7003 GCA_036821585.1 Terriglobales bacterium | reverse complement strand
AAATCCTCACCAAAAACATCGTAAAGCGAACTGAATCAGCGACATAGGATTGTCCGAGCTTTCTCTTGGCGTTCTGGCATGGCGATTGCCTTATAGAAAGGTGGCGAACGGCTCAGCACCGACGACTTCGGGCCCGCCAGAGGAGAACGGCAATGACAGTCATCCTGGTACTCGCGACCTTCGTAGCATTCCTACTTATCGATCACTTCTTCAGCAAGAAGACCGTCATGGTGGCGGCGGAAGCACGGCCGGCCATAGCGCGTCCCTCGATGCCGCTGGACGCTTCGCTGGTAAACGGCTTTAAGGTCCCCGAGAACCTGCGCTATCACCCCGGACACACCTGGGCGCTGAGCGAGAGCCCGAGCCTGGTGCGGGTCGGCATGGACGACTTCTCCAGCAAGTTGGTGGGCAAGATCGACCAGGTCACGCTGCCGCAGCGCGGACAGTGGGTGCGCCAGGGTCAGAAGATCTGGAGCGTGCTCCGCAACGGCGTGAAGGTGGACATGGTATCGCCGATCGAAGGCAGCATCGCCGACATCAACGAAGCGGTAGCCAAGAATCCCGAGCTGGCGCAGCGCGATCCGTACGGCGAAGGCTGGATGGTGACCGTTCAGTCTCCGGACGCGAAGACTAACTTCCGCAACCTGCTCGGCGGAGCGCTGGCGCGGTGGTGGATGGAAGAGGCCAGCGGCCGGTTGCAGAAACGGATTCCGGCGTATGCAACCGCCGGAGCCTTCGCGCAGGATGGCGGCGTGGCGGTGGCGAACCTGACGCCCGGGATGGAAGACAAGGAATTCGCGGAGTTGGCGAAGGAGTTCTTGCTGAGCTAGTCACAATCGGGCCGTGCTGAGCGGACCAGGAGAAAAGCCCAGTCGCCAACCAGCGACTGGGCTTTTTCGTGCCCGCGCATCGCAACAAACTAGGTGTCAGTTTCCAGGCCACTCTCTCTCGCCTGTCGCCATCCACTCTTGGGAGGAGTAACCCCATGAAAACCGATCCCGTGTGTGGCATGCAGGTCGATGAAAAAACCGCGAAAGCCAAGAGTGAGCATGGCGGACAGAGCCTGTACTTCTGTTCGGACCA
>DAISJI010000019.1:3157-5820 GCA_036821585.1 Terriglobales bacterium | reverse complement strand
GGCGAAGGCACGGTCAGCACGGCAAGCGGCGTGTTCAACGACGTTCTGTTCACCTCTTCGACGACGAACAAGGACGATTTCCCGTGCACCTGCCCTTCGGAGATGCTGGCAGCAGCCGCGGGTTCTTGCGTGTCGTTGATGGTGGCAAAAGAACTGGCTATCGCGAAGATCCCCGCCGATCACGTGCGCACGGACACGGAACTAGAAATCGTGGAGAACGCCCGGACCTGGAAGATCCTCGGTTTGAAGATGAAGGTAAGCGTCGGGGTCGGGGAGATGGACGAGGCGGAATTCCATAAAGCGATCAAGCGCGCCAAGCAAAACTGTGCCATCAGCAATGCGCTCAAAGTACCCATTACCGTCGAAGTCGAAGTGGAGACTCCCCACAGCATGAAGGTGTGAGGAGTCGTAGTGGGCAATGCCGGTGCGCCTACTTGAGGCTTGGTACGGTCGCCGCAGAGCTCGTAGGCGTGCCGCACCCAACTCAGGAATTCCCTGTCGATCTCCGCGGGCGCTGCGACCTTCAGCTCCAGGTGCCAGCGATTGGCCGAAACCTGCTCGGACTTCGCGATGCGCCGGTTCTTAAGCGGCTTGCCCGACTTCACGGGAACCCAAAGCCCGGCGCCCGAAGCCTTTTTTGGTCAAAAATCACCCCAAATTGTGACACTGGTCACGGCCCCGAACCCCATCCCAGCCGCACACTTGGTTGTTAAAGGGTGTAATTCCGAACCAAGTACAAGGTGTCGCGAAAAATCGATCCAGTGCGCGCCGCGAGGGCGGGCGCTGGCGGGCCCCGGGCGCCGCAACAACGACCAGCCAGGACTGGTCGCTCCACGGCTGCGGAAAGGAGGCAGGCGTGATGCTGGCATACAGATTGGTCAGGCTGATTGAGACCCACTCGGACCGCCTGGCGGAGACCCTGCTGGAGCGGCTCAAGACGTGCGACAAGTGCACGGCCTTCCACCAGGTCCCGGACCAGGAGTTCCGGCAACGCGTTTACGAGGTGTACGACCACCTGGGCGAGTGGTTGCTGGGCAAGAAGGAAGAAGACATCGCGCGGCGCTACGAGGAGATTGGGGCACGCCGCGCGGCACAGGGGATCCCGCTGAGCCAGTTGCTGTTCGCCATCGTGCTCACCCGCGAGCACCTGTGGGAGTACCTGAAGCACGAGGGGGGCGTCGAGAAGCCGGTCGAGATCTTTGGGGAACTGGAGATGTTGCAGTTGCTGGAGCAGTTTTTCGATCGCGCTTCGTACTATGCCGCGGTCGGTTACGAAAAGGCACAGAGCGGTAAGAGCACGCCGCGCAGTGCGGAGACTGCGCAGGAGATGGGTCATGTCGTGGGACGTTGATTACAAGCGGAAGTTGATGACGCCGGCGGACGCGGTGCGCTGCGTCGAGTCGGGAATGCGGGTTTACATCCATCCGGGGTGCGCCGAGCCGGAACTGCTGGTGGAGGCGCTGATGGAGCGCGCGCAGTTTGTGCGTGACGTGGAGATCGTCCACCTGATGACCATGGGCAACGCACCCTACGTGGCGCCGGAGATGCAGGGGCACTTCCGTCATAACGCCATGTTCATCGGCGGCAACGTGCGCAAGGCGGTGAACGAGGGCCGCGCCGATTACACTCCGGTATTCCTGAGCGAAATCGAGGCCCTGTTTGAGACTGGCGCCATGCCGCTGGATGTCGCGCTCATCCACGTTTCGCCGCCCGACGCGCATGGCTATTGCTCGCTCGGCGTGGGCGTGGATACGACGATGACGGCGGTGAAGTGCGCCAAGTACGTGGTCGCGCAGGTGAACGACCAGATGCCGCGCACGTACGGCGATACGTTCGTGCACATCGGCCGGATCGATGCGTTCGTGGAGACATCGCGGCCGCTGTGCGAGGCGCCCAAGGTGGAGATCACCGATGTCCATCGCGGTATCGCGAAACACGTTGCCACGCTGATCGAGGACGGCTCGGTGCTGCAGACCGGCATTGGCGGGATTCCCGACGCGGTGCTGCCGTTCCTGACCGACCGCCAGGACCTTGGCATTCATACCGAATTAGTGGGCGACGGCGTGATCCCGCTGATCGAGGCGGGGATCATCAACGGGCGGCGCAAGAACTTCCTGCCACGCAAGGTGGTGCTGGGATTCCTGCTCGGATCGAGAAAGTTGTTCGACTACGTCAACGACAACCCGATCTTCGAGTTCCGTCCCAACGCCTTCACCAACGACCCGGTGCGAATCGGCGCCAACGACAACATGGTGGCGATCAATTCGGCGCTGCAGGTGGACTTGACCGGGCAGGTCTGTTCGGATTCGATTGGAACTTATTTTTATAGCGGCATCGGCGGCCAGGTGGACTTCCTGCGCGGCGCGTCGCGCAGCAAAAAC
Organism: Terriglobales bacterium; assembly: GCA_036821585.1. Classification (GTDB taxonomy): domain Bacteria; phylum Acidobacteriota; class Terriglobia; order Terriglobales; family Acidobacteriaceae; genus DAISJI01. The sequence goes on along the minus strand of DAISJI010000019.1, from coordinate 3,439 downwards.
GGCAAGCCGATCCTGTCGCTGCCGGCGACGGCAAAGAACGACACTATCTCGCGCATCGTGCCCATGCTCGACCCGGGTGCGGGCGTGGTGACCAGCCGCGGGCTGATCCGGTACGTCGTGACCGAGTACGGGATCGCCTACCTGCACGGGAAGACGATCCGGCAGCGGGCGGAGGCGCTCATCAACGTCGCGCACCCGAAGTTCCGCGAGCAACTGTTCGAGTATTGCGAACGGACGAAGTGGTTGCAGAGGCCGCAGGTAGCGGCGCAAGTAGGGGCCTAG
>DAISJI010000019.1:1775-3057 GCA_036821585.1 Terriglobales bacterium | reverse complement strand
TCACGAGGTGAACATGGCGGTAACATCGCGCGGTAACGTGACCATCAATAAAGACGAGTGCAAGGGCTGCGGCCTGTGCGTCGAGTCCTGCCCTCCCGAGGCGTTGTTCCTGGCGCCGGAACTGAACCAGTACGGCGTGCACGCCGGACAGTACAAGGGCGAGGGCTGCACCGGGTGCGGCATCTGCTTCTACTGCTGCCCGGAGCCGGGGGCAATCACGGTGTTCCGCGTGGCCAAGACGCCGAAGACGGAGGTGGCGCGTGCGGCAACTGTGTAAGGGAAATGTCGCCATCGTGAAGGCCGCGGTAGTGGCCGGATGCCGCGCCTACTACGGCTACCCGATTACGCCGGCGAGCGAAATCGCGGAATACGCCGCCCTGTTGATTCCGCAGGTGGGCGGGACGTTCGTGCAGGCGGAGAGCGAAATCGCGTCCATCAACATGGTGTATGGCGCGGCCTCGACCGGCGCGCGCGTGATGACCGCCTCGTCCGGACCGGGACTCAGCCTGATGCAGGAAGGCATCTCGTATCTGGCGGGATCGGAATTGCCGTGCGTCATCGTCGATGTCGTCCGCGGCGGGCCCGGGTTGGGCAACATCGCGCCCGAGCAGAGCGACTACTTCTGCGTCGTCAAGGGCGGGGGCCACGGCTGCTATCGCAACCTGGTGCTGGCGCCGGAGTCGGTGCAGGAGATGTTCGACCTCACCCTGCTGGCTTTCGAACTAGCCGACCGCTATCGCAACCCGGTGGTCGTGATGGCCGACGGCTTTATCGGGCAGATGATGGAGCCGATCGAGATCGAGGAGAAGGAAATCCCCGTCATCGACAAGCCCTGGGCGGTGAAGGGAACTCCGGAAACACAAAACAACCTGATCTGTTCCATCTTCCTGGAGCCGGACGAACTGGAGAAGCACATCCGCAAGCTGGAAGCGAAGTACGCGGTGGCCCAGAAGCTGGAGCAGCGCTACGAGACCTACATGGCGGACGACGCGGAAATCCTGCTGGTCGGTTACGGGATCGTCTCGCGCGTGCTGCGCTCGGTGATTGACATGGCACGGGCGCAGGGAATTCGCGCCGGATTGTTCCGGCCCATCACGTTGTGGCCGTTTGCGTCGGAAGCGCTGGCGCACTGCGCGGCGAAGACGTCGCGCGTGCTGACCGTCGAGATGAGCACCGGGATGCTGGTGGAAGACGTGAGGCTGGCGATAAACGGCAAGGTGCCGGTGGAGTTGTACTCGCGCGTCGGCGGCAACGTGCCATCGGTCGAGGAAGTGCACAGCGA
>DAISJI010000019.1:0-1675 GCA_036821585.1 Terriglobales bacterium | reverse complement strand
AGTTGTACTCGCGCGTCGGCGGCAACGTGCCATCGGTCGAGGAAGTGCACAGCGAACTGTTGCGCTACGTGGGCGCAGAGGTTTAGCTGGTAGTCCCGAAGGGACGATTCGCTGGTAGCCCAGGACGAAGTCCTGGGTTCAGGGCCGGACCCAAACGCGAGTCCCGTAGGGACGGCGCGAACGGAATACGAAATACGGGATACGGAATACGAAGTTCCGCCCGGAGGTTCAAGTGGCCGAATTCGAAGTCCTGCATGAAAAGTCGCCGGTGTTTTACGACCGGTACGAGCGCAAATCCGAATTGCAGCAGCAGACGCACTACTGTCCGGGCTGCGGCCACGGAGTGGCGCACAAACTGATCGCCGAGGCGATCGAGGAACTCGGGCTGCAGGACAAGACCATCTTTGTCAGTCCGGTCGGCTGCTCGGTCTTCGCCTACTACTACTTCAACACCGGCAACGTGCAGGTGGCGCATGGACGGGCGCCGGCGGCGGCGACGGGCATCAAGCGCTCCTGCCCGGACAAGATCGTCATCAGCTACCAGGGCGATGGCGACCTGGCGGCCATTGGCACCGCCGAGATCATTCACGCCGCCAATCGTGGCGAGAAGATCGCGGTCTTCTTCATCAACAACGCGGTTTACGGCATGACCGGCGGGCAGATGGCGCCGACGACCATGCTTGGGCAGACTTCGACCACCAGCCCCTGGGGACGCCGCGCGAACAACGAGGGCTTCCCGCTGCACGTGGCGGAGTTATTGTCGAGCCTGCAAGCGCCGGTATACATCGAGCGCGTGGCGCTGAGCGACGGCAAGCACATCATGCAGGCGCGCAAAGCCATCCGCAAAGCGCTTCAACTGCAGAAGGACAACGCCGGGTTCACGCTGGTGGAAATTCTCTCGCCCTGCCCGACGATCTGGAAGAAAGACCCGGTCGAGGCGCGCAAGTGGGTCGCCGAGCAAATGATCCCGACTTTCCCGCTCAACGTGTTCCGCGACCGCCAGCCGGAGATTCCGCGGGTGGACGCGCCCCAGCACACGGTCGCCGAAGTACTCGGGTTGAACGAGGATGACGCGACGGCGAAGCATCAGGGCAAGTCGTGCTCGATCAAGGTGGCGGGATTCGGCGGACAGGGCGTGCTGCTGCTCGGCATCGTGCTGGCCGAGATGGGCATGCGCGAAAACATGGAAGTAAGCTGGCTGCCGTCGTACGGGCCGGAAATGCGGTCGGGCAGCGCGCACTGCCACGTGTGCCTGTCGGCGGAGCGCATCGGTTCGCCGCTGGTCGCGCATCCGGAAGTGCTGGTGGCGATGAACGAGATTTCGCTGCGCAAGTTTGCGCCCTCCGTGGCGCCCGGGGGGCTTGTCCTATACAACCGCGACAGTCCCCCGGAGAATTTCTCCTGCGAGCAGGCGCGCGTGGTGTGCGTGCCGGCGTCGGAGATCGCGGACAAGCTGGGCTCCTCGAAGGTGGCCAACGTCGTTATGCTGGGCGCGCTGCTGGAAGAGACCGAGTGCATGTCGCCGGAGACGGCCATGGCGGTCATCGAAAGCGAAGTGAAGAAGCCGCACCTGCTGGAAGTGAACCGACAGGCGCTGGAGGCGGGCAGGAAGTTTGTCGAGGCGGAAGTACGCGTCGGGCCGGTGAGCCAGCCGGATGGATTCGCCTACTAGTTG
>DAISJI010000018.1:8076-16612 GCA_036821585.1 Terriglobales bacterium | reverse complement strand
GGCTGCGCCGCGGCTGCCGATTGACCGCGTGTTTTCGATGAAGGGATTCGGCACGGTGGTGACCGGGACCCTGGTTTCGGGCACGATCCGCAAAGAGCAGGAACTGGTCGTCTTTCCCGGCGACCGTTTGTTGCGCGTGCGTGGCGTACAGGTGCACGGCGCGCCGGCGGAGCAGGCGGTGGCGGGCGAGCGGACAGCGCTCAATCTTGCTGGCGTTGACGTCAGCGAGTTGGCGCGCGGAATGACGCTGAGCGTTCCGCAGTTTCGGGCGACGGCGCGCATCGATGTTTCGCTTTCGCTGCTCCCGGATGCGAAACCACTGAAGGACCGGGCGAAGGTGCACGTTCATTTCTTCACGACGGAGACGATCGCGGAGGTGGTGTTGCTGGGGCCGGATGCGGGCAGCCGGTCCCACACGCTGAACACGGGTGAAACCGCGTACGCGCAATTGCGGATGCGGGAGCCGTGGCTGGTGCTGCCGGGAGACCGGTTCATCATCCGGCAGTTTTCGCCGGTGGTGACGATCGGCGGCGGCGTAGTGCTGGACGCGGCGCCTCTGGCCAGGAAAACGGCGAGCAAAGAACGCATCGCGTTTTTGCAGACACTGGAGCCAGGAACGCACGCCGAGGTTCTGGCCGCGCGGGTGGCAAGGCGCGGAACCGCCGGCCTGACCATCGAAGCGGCCGTCGCGGAAACCGGATGGTGGCCGAAAAAGCTGGTGGAAGATGCTGCCGCAAATCTGGTGCGCGTAGGCGACGTGCTGGTCAGCAGCGAGGCGTATGCGCAGGCAAAGCAGGAGATCGTGGCGGCGCTGGCAGCGTTCCACAAAGCGAATCCGCTGGTGTCCGGCGCCGGCAGGGGCGAGCTCATGGAAAAACTTGGGCTCGAAGAAACCGTGTTCCACTCGCTGATGGAAACGCTGGTGCGCGAGAAGAAGCTGGAGGTCAGCGGCGAGCAGGTACGTTTGGCCGGACACGGCGTCGCCATGAAGGACGACGAAGCCGAGTCGCAGCGGCAGATCGAGCAGGCGTTCGCCTCGGCCGGCCTGAAAGTGCCGGCGCTCAAGGACGTGCTCGCCGGGCTGAAAGTGGACCGGGTGCGGGCGCAGAAGATAGTGACGCTGCTGCTGCGTGACCGCGTGCTGGTGAAGCTTTCGGACGACCTGGTGTTTCATCGCGACGCGCTGGACTGGTTGCGGAAGACGCTCGCGGCCCAAAAGGCCACGTCGCCGAAGATCGATGTGGCGAAGTTCAAGGACCTCGCCGGAGTCTCGCGCAAGTACGCTATCCCGCTGCTGGAGTGGCTGGACCGGGAGAGAGTGACGCGGAGAGTGGGGGATGAACGGATCATCCTATGATTTGAAATTGGAAATCTAAGAATTTGAAATTAGTTAAGAGCGGCTCGCTGACAAATTTCAAATTCTCAAATCCTCAATTACAAATGCCTACGCTCTTTACCATCGGCCATTCCACCCGCAGCTTCGACGAGCTGGCCGAAGCACTGCAGGCGCACGGGATCCGTGTGCTGGTGGATATCCGCTCGTTTCCTGCGTCGCGTCGCCTGCCGCACTTCAACCGCGAAAACCTGGAGCAGGAGTTGCCCAAGCGCGGGATCGAGTATGTCTGGAGGAAGGAACTCGGCGGCCGGCGGAAGAAGATCCGTAGCGACTCTCCCAACACCGCGCTACGCAGCGATTCCTTCCGCAACTACGCCGACTACATGCTCACGCCGGAATTTCAGCAGGCCGCGGCGGAACTGGTGCGCATGGCCGAGGAGAGGCCGCTGGCCTACATGTGCGCCGAGCGGGTGTGGTTCCGCTGCCATCGCATGATGTTGTCGGACTACCTGGTCGCGCACGGGCACACAGTGCTGCATATCGACGGAACGGGCCCGGCGCGTCCGCACAAGCTGATGGAAGTGGCGCGCGTGGTGGACGGCCAGTTGATTTATAACGGCGAAGAATTGTTCTGAACGGCTCTCGCCATACGATGCCACGGATGCGGAGCCACGTCGCATGCAATCGAGATCTGGAATTTCAGTAGCTACTCTCGATTTCTCTGGCCCGCTGGGACGGGTTGCGCTATTAGTCCTAAGGGTCAGCGGACGAGATGCGGTGGTCCGCTCCCGCTTCGCACGATCGAAAGATGCCTCAAGGCGCCGACACCTTTCTGCTCGAACTGTTCGCCATCTTTGTATGCGCGAAGGCGTTCGCCGAACTGTTTGAGCAGCTCTCCCTGCCCGCGGTACTGGGCGAAATCCTGGCCGGGGTAATCTTTGGACCGCACCTGACGGCGCTGATCGTACCCAGCGACACGGTCGAATCGCTGGCGGAAATCGGCGCCATCTTTTTGCTCTTTACGGTTGGGCTGGAAACGCGCCCCGGGGACCTGATCAAGGTCGGGCGGCAATCGCTGCGCGTGGCGGTGGCGGGTGTGGTCGCGCCCTTCCTGCTCGGGTTCACTTATCTCTATTGGAAGGGCGGGCCGCTGCACGAATCGGTATTCGTGGCGGCGGCGATGGTGGCGACCAGCGTCGGCATCACGGCGCGCGTGCTCAGCGACCTGCACGCGCTGAATACGCGCGAGGCGCGCATCATCCTGGGCGCGGCGGTGTTCGACGACATACTCGGCATGGTGGTGCTCACGATCGCGGCCGGAGTGGCGGACGGGCGATCGTTCCAATGGCTGCACCTGGGCATCCTGACCGCCGAGGCGGTCGGCTTTGCCGTCTTCATGATCTTTATTGGCCCGCGCCTGGTGCGGCGAATCCGTCCGGGACTGAAGCGCATGTCGTCGCACGACGCGCCGCTGGTCCTGGCGCTGGCCATCTGCCTGGGCCTGAGCGTGGCGGCGACGAAGATCGGCATGGCGGCGATCATCGGCGCCTTCTTCGCCGGCCTGGTGTTCGCCGACTACTCGCCGGAGTGGAACCTGCAACCGCGGGCGCACGCCATCGTGGAATTCCTGGCGCCTTTCTTCTTTTTCGTCATGGGCGCGCAGCTCGACGTCCACCTGTTCACCGGCCCGGTCTGGGTGACGGCCATCGTGATTTCGCTGCTGGCGATCGTCTCGAAGGTCTTGGGCTGCGGCCTGCCCATGCTGCCGGACGGCATCAAGACCGCGGCCAAGGTCGGCGTGGGAATGTTGCCGAGGGGCGAAGTGGCGCTGATCGTGGCGCTCATTGGATTGCAGACGAAGGCGATCTCTCAGCAGGCATACGCGGTGGTGATTTTCATGGCCGCGGTCACAACTGTGCTCGCACCGCCACTGCTGCGCTATCTATTCCGTGATACGGCCCAGTCGGCCCCGTCCGATGATCTGGAGGACGAACTGAGCCGTACGAGCCTGGGTTGAGGCGGATTATTTTGGCGCCACGGCCGAAGCGAGCTTGTTCTGCGCCATGGTGAGAGCATTGCGCGCGTATTGGGCCTCCGCGCCCTCGGGCGCGTGATCGAGAAACGCCTGGTACTCGTGGACCGCGCCGGCGAAGTCGTTGCGGTCCATCATGATCGTTGCCATGAGCAGAGAGACCTTCGGGAGCCTGGAGTTCGGGTCGAGCTTTCGCGCCGCGTGCACCGACGCGTCCGCCTTGTCGAGGTTGTGCATTTTGTAGTAGGCGAGAGCGTTGTAATAGTAGCCGGCCGGGTAATTGTAAGGGTCCAACGCGACTAACTTGTCGCTGTAATCCGCCGCGCTTCCCCAATCCTCTTTGCCGGCGGCGAGAACAATCAGCGTAAAGTACGGACGTACGAATCGCGGGTCAGCCGCAATGGCTTTCTGGCTCGAAGTGCGCGCGTTATCGAAATCCCTGGCCTTCAGGCAAAGGTCCGACAACTCGGCCCACGCTTCGGCGTAATTCGGATAGAGTTCGACCGCCTTCGCAAATTCGTTTTTTGCTTCCTCCACATTCTGTTTTTCGAGCGCCTTACGGCCGTGATCATAGGCCTTCTTCGCGTTGGAGGGAGCTTGCAGCGAGGTGATGCTGACGGTGGAGCCGCCAACCTTTGTCAGGCGGCGCAACACCAGCGTGCCCACGTTGGGATCGTCGAAGGCGCGGCGGCCGCTAAGCTGGATCGTGCTGGAGGTCGCTCCGGCAGACACAGCTTTAAGTTCGCAACCGTTCAGGCTCCGTCCACCGGATGAATCGCCGCCGAAGGATGAATTGCCGGACATTCCGCTCGTGCCACCGGGCCGCATCATCGGGTCGAGCGCTTCGGAGCCGACGCTGGCGTCCTGCAACATCATCATGGGCTGCCGGTCATCGATTGTGATCGAGAAGTAGCCCCTCGAATCGGTGTACGCTTCGCGGCGCGACTTGCCGTTGCACACGCGCTCGATGCTGACTCGATCGGCCGGCAGAGTTCCGTCGTCCATGACCACGCGTCCGGTAAGATTGATCGGGCGCTGCAGATCCTGGTCCTGTATGGGCGGGATGTTCTTTCTGCCGGGTGTAATCGTGCCGGTGGTGGTGGTGGTGGTCGGGGTCTTGGTGCCGCCGCCACTCGATCCGGTCGAACCGGTGCCGCCGGTTTGGGCGAATGCAAGCGTCGAGGAGAGTACGAGTAGAACGACTACGCGGCTAGTTGAGAAAGTCATGGAAGTACCTCGCGATCGGCGCCAAGCCACAGCGCTTAACGATATACCCGGCAAGCGGAGGCGGGCGCCATCCTAAAGAGAACCGGCCCACGTCTATGGTTACGGAATCGTATGGCGAAGGAAAGGTTGCGTCAACTGCGGCTTTTTGCGCCCGAATACTGAAACAGCCCGGGCAGAATCTCCCCGGCATTGCCGAGGACCACCTGCTGGAAAAGGATGCGGTTCGCCGGCTCTTCCAGCCCCACGTAACAGCATGTCCGCACACAACCTTTGAGCTTCGCCTGGGCGACGAAACCGGCCGCCGGATGGACTACCCCGGAGGTCCCAATTGCCACAAAAATGGTGCAAAACTCCAGTTCGCGAAAGATCCGGTCGAGGTGGAAGGGGACCTCGCCGAACCAGCAGATATGGGGACGTACCTGCCCCCCGCAGGCAAGGCATTTGGGCAGTTCCTCTTCGTAAGTCTTGCGGTCGTCGAAGGGAGGGCGGCCGCAGGAGCCGCAGCGGCTCTGGAAGAGGTTTCCGTGCATGTGCAGGACGCGGGTGGACCCGGCCTGCTCGTGCAAGTCATCCACGTTCTGCGTGCAGATCAGGAGGCGATCGCCGAGGGCCGCTTCCAACTGGGCGAGCGCGACGTGCGCCGGGTTGGGCTTCTTGTCGGCGGCTGCCTTCCGGCGCATCGAGTAGAATTCCCACACCTGTTTCGGGTTGCGGCGCCAAGCCTCAGGCGTCGCGACCTCCTCGAACCGGATCCCGTTCCACAGGCCGTCGGAGTCCCGGAACGTGGAGATGCCGCTCTCGGCGCTGATACCCGCGCCAGTCAGTACAAAGACGCGGTCTTCCGGGCCCACCTCGATCATCCGCGTTCCACTCCCAGGGCCTTCTGAATCTCGCCCGCAATATTGTCGGACAGGCGGCGCAAAGTGTCTTCGCTCTCGGCTTCCACCATGACCCGGGCCAGCGCTTCGGTCCCGGAATATCGTACTACGACACGTCCGCATCCATGCAGCGCCTGTTCCGCGCTGCGGATAGCGCTGGCGACGGACGGAAACTCTTCGAACGGACGCTTCTCCCGCACGCGCACGTTCTTGATCGTCTGCGGATACACCGCCAGGTCCGCAACCAGTTCTTCCAGCGGCTTGCCCGCGCGCACCAGCACTTCCATCACGCGCAGCGCGGTCAGCAGGCCGTCGCCGGTGGTGGAGTCGCCGTCGCGGAAAATAATATGCCCGGACTGCTCTCCGCCCAGTGAGGCGCCGGTCTTTTGCATCTGCTCCAGCACGTACTTGTCGCCCACGGGAGCGCGCAGCATGCGAATGCCGCTGCGCTGGAGCGCCACTTCCAGGCCCATGTTCGACATCGTCGTCGCCACCACGGTGTCGCCGCGCAGCAAGCCCCGCGCCTGCATGTCCCGCGCCGTGAGCAGCAGGACCGCGTCACCGTTCATCACGTTGCCGCGCGCATCGCTGAACAGGGCGCGGTCGGCGTCGCCGTCAAAGGTGACCCCCAGGTCGAACGCGCCCGGGGATTGCGCGACGGCGGCGGCAACCACGCCCGGATGCAGCGCCCCGCAGCTTTCGTTGATATTGCGCCCGTCGGGCCGGTCGTGCATGAAACGCGCCTGCACTCCGCAGCGCGAGAAGACCTCGTGTGCAACCGGCGTCGACGCGCCATTGGCGCAGTCCACCAGCACGCGCAGACCTTTCAGCGCGCCGGCCGGAACCGACGAGGCCAGCCACTCCACGTACTCGCGCAGCAGCTCGGGATCGGTGCCGCCACCGGGTAATTGCTGGGCATGATCGTCGGCGCCATGAACGTCGTCGCCGGGTTGCGCCTCGCGCTGGTTGTGCAGATGGGAAAAGATGTCGGCCTCGAGCTTTTCTTCCAGCTCGTCGGAGAGCTTGTAACCGTCGTGGCCGAAGATCTTGATGCCGTTGTCGGTCCACGGATTATGCGAGGCGGAGATGACCACGCCGGCCTCGAAATTGCGGCGGGCGAGCAAGGCGATGGCGGGGGTGGTAATCACGCCGGCATGCCGCACCCGGGCGCCGGCGGAACGCAATGCGCTGGAGAGCGTGGCAGCAATCCACGGGCTGGATTCGCGCGTGTCCTGGCCGATGACGACTCCGGCGCTTCCGTGCTGTGCCGCAAGATGCCTACCCAGCGCGGCCCCGGCGGCACCCACGGTCGCCTGGTCCAGGGGCGGATCTCCGGCCACACCGCGAATTCCATCCGTGCCGAACAACATCCTCATCGGCCCATTTTCCTCTCTGCATGGGAACTTGCTGGATGGATTTTAGCGCACTGCGGCGCCGGCGCCGCTGCCGATCGGCTCAGCGTGGCGTGTTTTTCTGCGTCGTGACCGTGACATGAATCGGGTTGGGATCGGCGAGACGCACCAGGGGATCGGCCACATAGGCATGGGTGACGAAGGTCGCGCTGCCCACCACGCCCGTGGCGTCCACCGGGTCGGTGACCGCCGCTTCCACATCCTGCACGTGCCTCGCGGGGCCAATGATGGTGATGGTATTCGGATTGGCCTGCACTTTTTCAATGCGGTAGCCGGAGGCAAAGGTGCCGATGACCCGCGGCTTGACCTCGACCTGGCGCGTCGCGCGTGCGTCGAAGCTGAGCCGCATCTGGCTGGGTACCGCCTGCACCACTTCGATTCCGTCCGGAACGCGGATACGGCGGGGGTTCAAATCGTAAGTGCGTTCGCCCGGCTTGGCCTGTTCCAGATCGATGATGGCGTGGACCTCCGAAGCGGACAGGTCGCGCACCTCCCGCACCGGCCCGCGCACTCGCACCTGTACCTGGGGAATGACCTCGGTGCTGATCTCCAGGTGCTCCGGCGAATTGTGAAATTCCACCGGGACGCTGATGGCCACTTCGGCCACCGGCTCGCGCGTGACTGCGAACCACAACAAAACTGCAGCGATCAGCGCCACGACCTTGAGACCGAAATTCCGGAAGACGTATTTGCGGAAGAAATCCACGGCTAGTCTCCCCTCGAGTCGGTGCGCTCCAATTTCGGCGGCAGCATGTCGCGCTCTTCGGTTTCTTCGGTCCCGATGGCGGTCGGCAGGGTGCTGCGCGGAACGTACCGCCGCACCAGTTCGCTGAGCCGCTCGCGCAGTTCGTCGGCAGTCATGTCGCGTTCGATGTTTCCGGAAACCGCCAGGCTGATCGCGCCCGTCTCTTCCGAGACGATCACCGCGATGGCGTCGGTCTCCTCGGTGATCCCGATACCCGCGCGATGCCGCGTGCCCAGCTGCGTGGAGAGCACGGGATTCATGGAGAGCGGCAGGAAGCACGCCGCGGCCGAAATGCGGTCCTTCTGAATAATCACGGCGCCGTCGTGCAGCGGGGCGCTGGGACGAAAGATGGTGGCGAGCAAGTCATAGCTCACCTGCGCGTCCAGCGGCACACCGCTTTCGATATAGGTGCGCAGGCCGATATCGCGTTCGATGACGATCAATGCGCCCGTCTGGTTCTGTGAAAACAGGTTGGCCGCAAGCACGATGTCGTCGTAGCTTTCCGCCACCGCGCCCGACACGCGGGAAAAAGTGAACTTGCGGCCGAGCTTGGCCAGCGCAAAGCGGATCTCACCCTGGAAAACGACGATGAGGGCAAAAATCGCGTAGGGCAGCAGGTTGCTCATCACCCAGATTACGGTGCGCAACTCCAGCCGCAGCGCCAGGTAATAGGCAAGGGCGATGCTGCCGACCCCGAACAGCACCGGCATCGCGCGCGTACCCTTGATGAGCGCGAGAAACTCGTAAATGAGCACGGCAACGAGGACGATGTCGAGCACCGACTGCGCCGACACCTGTGGCCACCGCCCCGTAAGGTGCGAGAACATGATAAAAGTTCCAGTGCTGCCTGTCTCTGCCGTACAACCCTCATCGCATCCTGCGCCACGATGAGGAAACGCCTCGCCA
>DAISJI010000018.1:6699-7976 GCA_036821585.1 Terriglobales bacterium | reverse complement strand
TTCCTCGGTGCCTTCCACTCGCGCGCGAATTTGCCCGCGGTGCACACGCGCCCGGATCTCCTCGCCCGGCTTGACCTGTTTTGCTTCCTTCACCAGGTTTCCAGCGGAGTCGAACACGAGCGAGTAACCGCGTTCCAGGATGTTCAGCGGCGAGAGGGCGTGCAGGCGTCCTTGCGCCTGGTTGAGGCCCGCTCGCAGACGCTGCAGGTTGGAGCGCAGGGTGGCCGCGAGCGCATGTTCCTGCGCATGCAGGTCGCGCTGCATCACGCCCAGCACGCGGCGCAGATCGTGCGAACGGACGCGCGCTCCGGCGACATCGAGCCTGCGCCGAAAAGTCTGCAACTGTTGGCGGTGCGCGGCGGCCATGCGGAAGACGAGTTCGTCAATACGCTGGGCGCGCCGTCCGATGGCCTGCTGCATGCGCGCTAACGCCCCGTGCTGGGCCAATTGCGTCAGCCGCTGGCGCGACATCAGTAACTGGTAGCGTGTTGCCCGCTGCATCCGCGTGCCCAGCGTGTCCACGCGCTCCTCCAGGCGATGGCGTGACTCGATGACGAGTTCCGCAGCGGCCGACGGCGTCGGCGCGCGCAGGTCGGCGACAAAGTCGCAGATGGTGAAGTCGGTCTCGTGGCCCACGGCCGAGATTACCGGCAGCTCCGACGCTGCGATCGTGCGCGCCAATCCTTCGTCGTTGAACGCCGCCAAATCCTCCAGCGACCCGCCGCCGCGCGCGACCACGATCACGTCCACGCGCTTGGCGCGGTTGAAGTACTTCACGCCTGCACTGACCTCCGACGGAGCGGAAGCGCCCTGCACCTGCGCGGGATAAATCAGCACGTTCACGCCCCGATGACGGCGGCGAAGGATGTTGAGGATGTCATGGATCGCGGCGCCGCGCGGCGAAGTCACGACTCCGACCCGGTGCGGATACGCTGGAATGGGCTTCTTGCGCGCGGCATCGAACAGCCCTTCCGCCGCCAGCTTCGCCTTGAGCTGCTCGAAGGCAATTTGCAGTGCACCCGCGCCTTTTGGTTCGAGGAACTCGGCGGAGAGTTGCAATTCCCCGCGCGGCTCGTAGACGGTGAGGCGTCCGCGGGCGATGATCGCCATTCCGTCAGCAAGCTTGAAGCGCAGCAGGCGCGCCTGCGAGCGGAACATCACCACGCGCATTTGCGAGCCTTCATCCTTGAGCGTGAAGTACATGTGTCCCGATTCGGCGGGACGGAAGTTGGAGACTTCGCCCTCGACCCACACGTCGGTGTATTCGCGCTCCATGC
>DAISJI010000018.1:0-6599 GCA_036821585.1 Terriglobales bacterium | reverse complement strand
CCGGACAAGGTGCTCACGTGGCTGAGGGAGCCGGTCTTGGCGCTGATCTTCCCTTGCCCCGCACTGTTGCGGAAGCGCTCGGCCAGGGTGCCGTCCACGCCGGCGACGGGCAGCGTGTCGGCGAACTGCGTTCCCCACGGCTGCTTGCTGGCATAGAGCAGCAGCTTGACGACGGCGTGCGGCGTCACCAGGTTCTGACGCGAGAGGCCGGAACCGTCGAAGAAGACATATTCGTCGGAGCGGATATCGGCTTGCGACAGCATCCCGCGCAGCACTTCCGAACCTGCCTCAATCGTTCCCGCCGTACCTCTTTCGCGGCCGAGCAGACGCAGCAGAAGCTCGGCGTGCAGATTCTGGCTGTCTTTGTTGACGATCGGCAAATCCTGCGCCAAAGGCTGCGACTTGTACGTTCCCAGCACCAGCGACGGGATCGTGCGCGGCCCGTTGCGGGGGATGTCGCCGCCGCCGCTTTGCGCCGTGGCCGTCACGGTGAATGTCGAAAGGTTCGCCAGTTCCAGGTGCTTGGCGCGCGCGCGACCGTAAATCGTAATGCCGCGCTCTTCCAGCATGCGGCGGAAGAGACGCGCCGCAAAATCGGCGGGGTCGTCGATCGCCAGCGACTCGTGGAATCCCGGATCGTCGGCAGGTATCGTGCCCCACAGCGTGAGCTGCTTGGCGCCCGGCTCGCGCAAGATGCTGACGATGCGCGGACCGGTGCCGGCGGGCGTGGTCATGATGCGGTTGTCGAGCTGGTAGTAGTCGGGGAAGGGCTCGATGCTGATGAACGCCTTCTCGCCCGGACTTCCGCCCGGTTGCACGCGCACGAACTGGACGTTGTCGTTGATGGTGAGCGCGGAAACCGGCGCGCCCCACTCGCGGCTCATGTCGTCCTGCGACCAGCCGTCGGCATAGCGCTCGAAGGCGAAGAAGGTGTCGTCGCCGACGATGTCGCCGTCAATGTAGCGCACACCCTTCTGGATGAGCTGATCGGCGAGTTGCTGCAGCACGATCATCGGCGCCAGGCGCCGCTGCGGGCCGGGGACGTACGGTAGTGTGCGGCCGGAAAGATTGGGGTCGCCGCGTCCGACCAGCACCACGTCGCCGGTGAGGCGTCCGTACTTGTCGAGCAAGCCGTTGGTCTCGACCGTGGTCTGGAAGCGGTAGTCGGGGCCGATCAGCGCCAGCGCCGCCGCGGTGGTGAACAACTTGGTGTTCGACGCGGGCGTGAAAAGCTTGTCGCCGTTGTATGTGTAGAGCGTCTTGCCGGTGGTCAACGAGACCGCTTCCACTCCCCAGAAGCCGCGCGCGACATCGGGCTGGTTCAAGACGCGCTCGATGCGCTCGTGCTGCGACTTCGGTTCTTTCTCCCGCTTTTTCTCGGATGTGGCCTTTACGTTTTTCTGCCGGGGATTCCTGGGAACAGGAGCGGCTACGGCCAGTTGCACACTGAGGAGCAGGGCCACGAAAACGGCAATGTGGCGAATGCGGTACATGGGAGTAGACATCTTAGTTTAGCACTGTTTTGAAACCGTATTCCGTAGTCCGTATTCCGTATCACGGGAATTGCGGCCGGAATACGGGATACGGAATACGCCTTGTAGAATTGCCCACATGCGTCCTTGCTTCACATGGAACATCGGTCGGCGGAGCCTGGAACTGGGCAGGCGCACGCTGGTAATGGGCGTGGTCAACGTCACGCCCGACTCGTTTTCCGACGCCGGGCTGCACTTTGAGCCCGGTGCGGCCGTCGAGCACGGAATCCGCCTGCTCGATGAAGGTGCGGACATCCTCGACATCGGCGGCGAATCCACGCGTCCGGGCGCGCACGCGGGAGAAGAACCGGCGGTGTCGGCTGAGGAAGAGCTGAGGCGCATTCTTCCGGTGATTGCTGGCGTGAAGCGAGTGCGGCCCGAGGCGGTGATTTCCATCGACACGTATAAAGCAGCGGTGGCGCGCGAGGCGGTGAAATGGGGCGCGGAGATCGTGAACGACATCAGCGGCTTCGGCTGGGACCCGGAGATGGCGCGGACAGTGGCTGAACTCGGGTGTGGAGTGGTGCTGCTGCATACCCGCGGACGTCCGCAGGAATGGCGCACGCTCCCGCCGCTGGAGGACGTAGTCGGGACAGTGAAGCGTGACCTTGCGGCGATTGCGGAACGTGCCATGAGTGCGGGAGTTGCAAGAGAAAAAATTGTGCTCGATCCGGGATTCGGATTTGGAAAAAACTTCGAGCAGAACCACCCGCTGCTGGCGCGCTTTGCGGAATTCCAGGAGCTTGGGTTTCCGCTGCTGGCGGGCGTGTCGCGGAAGTCATTCATTCGCAAGTTGACCGCGCGCCCGGGATCGTTGCCCGAACCGGCGCAACGCGTGGCGGGCAGTGTAGCGGCGGCGGTGATTTGCGTTCTCGGGGGAGCGCACATCGTCCGCGTGCACGATGTCGCGGAAACCATACAGGCGGTGGCAGTGGCCGATATAACTCTTTCGATACGTGATTGATTCGCCAGTACCCCTCCCCTCTGCCCCTGTTGAGTAGAATCAAGCACTTACGAGGGACATACCTGCGTATCCCAAGAGTTTGGCCGAAATATCCCAAGAGTCCCAAGCCGAAGCCTGCCGGAAAGTCGAAAAGGGGAGATGGAAGGCACACTTCCACGTCCCCAACTCGAAGACAGAATAGACGCGCGGCTGTGGATTGTCGGTGACGCGAGACACTAACGCGCGTGATAAGTGTAGAAAACCCACCCGGTAAAAACGGCTGCGGTGGGCCGACCGGACCATTCATTTCAACTACCCCAGACAAACTTTCTGACAGAAATCTGCCGTCCTGCGGGGTGTCATCCGATATTGTGGCGAGAACAATTCAGAATGATGGCGAGGGACAGTCCATGAAAAACAAATGCTTGCTGGTGCTAACACTGGTTCTGGCGTCAATCGTGGTGACCAGTTGTTCCGCCCAGAACCGTCCCAGCGCGGACACGTTCAAGCAGGTGCTCAACCAGAAGTTGCAAGCGCTTCGGCCAACCGGATGGACGGAGCGCAACGTGCTCTTTCAAAGCGTGAAAGCCGGCGGCAGCAGCGGTGGCTCATACCAATTCCAGGTCACGGCGCTGGTCCGCGACTACGGTCCCGGCTATCCGGCCAACCGCTACTACGGAAATACCTGCGTGCGGCGCTTCGACAATGCGCAGTTCACTCTGTACCGCGACGCATTCGGCAAATGGGCGATCGACGGCGCGCTCACGCCCCCGATGGACACGCAAACCTGCAAGAACAATCCGGCTGCCGGCGTATCGAGCATCCCGGCATCCACCCTGAGCGGATCTCCTGCTCCGGAAGGCGACCCGTCGGCCGGGGCCAAGCCCGCCGACACCGGCAAGATTGCGACCGGTCAATATGAATGCTGGGCCTTCTCGTCGGCGCGACCCGCCCTCAACTTCAAAATTACTTCCGGCAGCAACTACACGGGTTCCGACGGCAGCGCCGGGAGTTACACGTTTAACCCCTCGGATGGATCGCTCACCTTCAAGGGCGGCTTCCTGCCCGGTGCGGTGCCGGCCGGATATCACTGGGTTTATCACGTCCCTGGCGGGAGGCCTACGGCAAGCCTGCGCAACGCGGGCAACAGCGAAATCTCGTTTTGCCAGTGGGTGCGGTAAGCGTGAACGGAGTTGCTTTCCGCAGTGCCCCTAAGCAGCCCCCGGTCATGCACGCGGGGTCTATATGTTTTGCTGTAACCGTGGACGGCTGGCACGCGTGAAAACTGGAGTGAAGCATACTGCGGCGCTGCTGCTGGTCTGCCTGACGGCAGTCGGCTGCCGCGCCCAGCAGCAGCAAGTTGAGCTTACCGCCACGCCCAACCGCCCTACGGTCACCAACACCGCGGAGACCACCCAGTTTGGCGTGCTCGAGATCGAATTCGGAATCAGCGCTGCCGCCCAGCAGCAGTCGCTCCAGGGGCTGCTCAAGTTTGGGTTACTCCGTGACCTGGAATTGGACTGGGCCGGTAATCCCTGGCAGCACGACGCTCCCTTGCGTTATGCGGGCGTAAGCGACAACAACATCGGATTTCGCTGGCGCTTCCTGCACCAGGCGAAGCGTCAGCCGACGCTCACCGTGCAATATTCCGCCAAGCTCCCCACTGCCGGGCCGGTCGAAGGTTCGGGCGAGGTAGACCACATTGTGACGTTTCTCGGCAGCAAGGATCTCCCAGCGCGCTTCCATATTGATGCCAACCTCAGCTACCAGTGGCTGGGACGCCCGGGTGGAGGCTTCGGCCACAACTGGCTGCCCGACTTCACGCTGGCGTATTCGCTCACCGAGAAGTGGGGAATTGCGATGGAGTTCTCCGGCGCGACGCGCGCCAACGCCGCCACGCCGGCCGTCACGCAAAACCTGTGGGCGGTCAGCTACACCGTGAAGCCACGCCTGGTGCTGGACAGCGCAGTGCAGTTTCGCGTGATCGGCAACGTTCCCCGCGTTGTGTATCTGGGCGGCTTCACTTACTCCATTGCCGACCTCTACCATCACCGGCGTTGACCTCGGACAATGACTGGCGAGAAATCCCCATACCACCAGTTTCGTCCGACATCGGGCCGTGTCGATCGCAGAAAAAACCCACCCTTCCAAAACCGGTCAGGGTGGGGCACCCAAGGCATTCGTGAACCGCCCGGTGCCCCACATCTCGCCGCTGTTGCGAGATGTGGGTTGTGCGCATCCCTGAAACACGCCAGCCCACATCTGCCAAACCGGGCAGATGTGGGGCACCTTCAGAGTTGAAGCGAGCAGCGGGCCACCAGCCCACCCGCCGGTATTCATCCGCGGGCTGAACCGTAAAAGGCCCTGATCGGGCACTGTCTGATTTAAACAGTTGCGAAACGTCCCCAAAAACGTCGCGGAATTCAGTCCGATCCCGCATCCGGCTCGGGTTGCCCGATGTAAGCGGCGCTTTGCGGAGAGCTGTCGAAGTCTTGCTTCCTGTCCTGATCGTGGGTCCCGTTCCATTGCGTAAATGAGTCCCTAACGATGCGCCATATCGAACTTCGGTTTTGAGCGATTAGCTTCAACCATTGCCAGGCTCCCTTTTGCGGGAAATAGATTCCGCGGAAGAAGAGGCGGGACACCAAATGGCTGATTTTGTACGGTACCGGTTCGCGCGCGATCGAATCCAGCGCTCTCTCGGTCGCGGCGGGACTGTACGAGTTCGTCCAGGCGTGCCGCACCTCATCCTGCACCTCCGGTATGGTGATATGCAGAGGTGTATGCGCCATCTGGAACGGTGCAAATTCAAGCCAGTGTTTCGACCGCGTCAGCCGTCCCTCGTTCTCCAGGCGGGTGTACAAAGGGGTTGCGGGGAAGGGAGTGAGTTGTCCGAACACGGGCAGAACCGGCGGCCATTCGCGGATCTGGGCCAGAGTGCGCTCGGCCACGCCGGGGGTATCGTGATCCAGTCCGAAGATAAACGACGTTATCGCATAGACGTTGCGTCGTGCCAGCGACTGGAGCACGCCCGCATATTCCGCCGGCTTATTGAAACCCTTCTTGACGCTGGCCAGATTGGCTGGATCGAGCGACTCCATGCCGATGAAGATCCACTTCCCGCCTGAAGCCGCGATTAAATCCAGCAGTTCCTCGTCCCGCAACAGGTTGGCGCTGATTTGCGCCACCCACGCAAGCTCGGCTCCCGCGGCTATGATGTCGCGCAGAAGCGCTTTGGTGCGCTTCACGTTAATCGCAAAATTGTCATCGACGAAGAATACGGCGACGTTGCCGTTGGTGTTGTGGGCGCGCTGTTTGAGTCTGAGCATCTCGTTGACGACGCTCTGGTTCGATCGGAAACGGATCGAATCGCCAAAGAACCCAGTGACCGTGCAAAACTCGCATCCATAAGGACAGCCGCGTCCGGATTCGATGGGAACGATGTGAAATGTCTCCCATGCGAACCCCAGGCGCCGCATGATCGGACGCACAAAGCGCGGGATTCGATTGAACTGCTGCAGGTCGAGAGAATCCCAGGGAATCGCCGGGTAATCCTGCAACGTCGGCTTGCGTTCCTTCCCGGATGCGTCGGTCGGAGTGTAGATCTCCTTGAGTTGGCCCCGAGCCGCATCTTCCACGATCAGCGGCCATGTTTCATCCGCTTCGCCCAGGGCCAGTGCATCGGCATGACGCGGCTCGCCATTGCGCCCGAGCGCTTCCTCGGGAACTTCGGTTACGTGCGGTCCGCCCATGACGACTGGAATACCGGCGGCACGGATCGCATCCGCCACGCGGTACGCTTTGGCGATCATGCGGGTCATGGCTCCGATCCCGACGAGTCCGACCCGTTCGTCGACAACGAACTGGACCAGTTCGGCGTCGCTCATCGTTTGTGTGTTGCCATCGATCAGAACAATTTCATGGCCGGCGGGCGTGAGCGCCTGCAGCAGAAACATCCAGAGGTGAGGCATGAAGTTCTGCGTAATGCCGTTGTCGGGGTTGTAGAGAAGGATCTTCAGTTTGCCGGTTCCGAGTGCCAGCCTGATGCTTGGCGCTTCCTCTCTCCGGCAAATTGTCCGTTGGGGTCAGCAGGATGAACTGGGTCCGCTGTCCGAATGGGAATG
>DAISJI010000017.1:14786-17274 GCA_036821585.1 Terriglobales bacterium | reverse complement strand
TCTTTGCTTGCGCCCACCCTGCTTGCGTCCTAACATTCCAGATTCGCGAAATCCGGGGAGCCCCGCGTGATCGGCCAAACCATCTCCCATTACCGCATCGTGCAGAAACTCGGTGGCGGCGGTATGGGGGAAGTCTATGAAGCCGAGGACATCCGCCTGGGGCGGCGCGTCGCGCTCAAGTTTCTCCCCGACAGCATGTCCGGCGATCCGGTGGCCCTGGAGCGCTTCCAGCTCGAAGCCCGCACCACCTCGTCGCTGAACCACCCGGGTATTTGCACCATCTTCGACATCGCCTCGCACAACGGACTTCCCATCATCGTCATGGAGTTGTTGCAGGGCGAAACGCTGAAGCAGCGGCTCTCCCGCGGTCCGCTGCCGCCGGGTGAAGTGATTGATTACGGCATTCAGTTGGCCGACGCGCTCGAGGCAGCGCACCAGCTCGGCATCATTCACCGTGACATCAAGCCGGGCAATATTTTCCTGACCAAGCACGGCCATACCAAGGTGCTGGATTTCGGCTTGGCCAAGCTGAAAGCCGAACCCAGGGCACCCGAGTTGCAGCCGGTTGCGGCGACCCATCGCCCAACTTCGGAAGCGATCACGAATCTCACCTCGATTCCCGGCACGACGCTGTACATGTCGCCCGAGCAGGTCCGCGGCCAGACGCTCGACGAACGCACCGACCTCTTCTCACTCGGCGTGGTGCTGTACGAGGCGGCGACCGGCCACAAGCCCTTCGAAGCCCACAACGCGGTCTTGACCATGACCGCGATCCAGCACCAGCGGCCGGTGGCGCCCTCGAATTACGACGCGGAAATGCCGTCGGGGCTGGAGCAGGTTTTGGGCGGACTGCTGGAAAAGGACCGGCGGTTGCGCTACCAGAGTGCGCGTGAACTCGCCGAGGATTTGCGCCGGCTGAGACGCCAGATGGAACTCCGTCAGGCCGAGGACAGCGATATCCAACTCGTCATTCAGCCCAGCAAGACCTTTCGCAAGCTGAGCCTGCGCCAAATCTATTTTCTGCTCGGCGCGGCCGGCGCGATCACCACCATCCTGCTGGCGGTCACCATCTGGTGGGCCAAGCAAGCGTCTTCCAGCGGCGTGACCGGGGCCGCCAATAACACCATCCTGGTGCTGCCGTTCAACAACATCGCGCGTGATCCCGACGTGGACTACCTCCGCCTCGCGCTCGCGGACGAGCTGGTCAAGATCCTCGCTTACACGCGCTCCATGGAAATTCGCCCCGTTCCGACCGCGCCCAGGTATATGCGTGGTGAATTCGACCCGCAGCAGGCAGGCCGGGAATACAAGGCCGCCATCGTGCTGACCGGACACTTCATGGCGCAGGGCGCGCGCCTGACCATCACCATCGAGGCGATCGACGTCAAGCGCAACCGCCTGCTATGGCAGGGAAGCTTCACCGTCCCGCAGCAGAACCTGATTTCCCTGCAGGAAGACCTGGCATTCAATGTGAAGAGCGGCCTGCTGCCCGCGCTCGGATCGCAGGCGGCGATGCTCGCCAGCGCGACGCAACCGCGCAACGCCGACGCCTACGACCTGTATCTTCGCGGCGCGGCGCTCCCGCGCGATCCCGAGCCGAATTCCACCGCCGTCGTGATGCTGGAGCACTCGGTCGCGCTCGATCCCAAGTTCGCCCCGGCGTGGGATGCGCTCGGCCTCCGCTACTACTACGACGCGACCTACGCGGGCGGTGGCATGGAGGCCTTCGACAAGTCGGCGGAGGCCTATGAGAAGGCGCTCAAGCTCGATACGAACCTGATCTCATCGGTCGCCCACCTGGCGCGCATCCGCGCCGAGCGCGGCCAGATTGCCGACGCCTACCGCGAAGCCCATGACCTGGTCGCCCGGCGGCCGGAGAATGCGCAGGCCCACTTCACCATGGCCTACGTCTTGCGTTATGCCGGGATGCTGCACGATTCGGCCCGCGAATGTGACGCGGCGCTCGGGCTCGATCCCAGCAACTACGATTTCCGCTCCTGCTCCTTTGCCTTCGCCGAACTGGGGCGCACCACGCGCGCGCTGGAGTACGTGCACCTGGACAGCGGATCGGAATGGGCGGCAAGCGTCTCTCCGTTCATCCTGTTGCGCGAAGGCCGCATGGAGGAGGTGCGCATGGCGGCCGCCAAGATGCCGCAAGGCCTCACCTGGTTCGCCCCGCTCTTCCAGGCGTGCGTCAAGCCGGTCGCCCCCGCCGAGATGAAGCGCCTGGCCGACCAGGCTGCGCCGCAACTGCTCGCCTTGCGCGACGCCGAGCTGCGCTACTACCACGGCGCCATCCTGTCGTATTGCGGACAGACGGACCTGGCGGCGAAGCTTATCCAGAGCGCCATCGCCGCGCACTATTGTTCCAATGTCGCCCTCTACACCGACCCGCTGCTGGCGAAGCTGCGCGCCACGCCGGCATTCCCCGCGCTGGAACAGGCGGCGAAACAGTGCCAGGAAGATTTTCTGAAATCGACGAAGTGAG
>DAISJI010000017.1:8462-14686 GCA_036821585.1 Terriglobales bacterium | reverse complement strand
ACCAGCTTGCGCGTACCTTTCGGCACGTTGATCCGCAACTTGGTGTCGGGTCCATCCGCGAACACACGCGCCACCAGCTTCAGCCCCGCCGCGGTTTCCGCATACAACGGTACCGACGTCACCAGCTGTTCGGGTGCTTCCTTTTGCAGGATCGTCGCCGTCGCCGTCGCGGACTTGCGGTTGATGCGCACATCTTTCAGCTCGAGTTTCGGGATCGCGCTGCCGTTCACCCAGCCGTCGAAGAACCAGTCCAGCGATGCCCGGTCTTCGTAACGCACCGACGCCGGCAGCTCCTCCTCCACCAGCATCTGAAATTCACGGGTGGAGATTTCCCGTCCCTGGTAACGCTCGCGCAGCTTGCCCAGCACGCGCAGGAACGGCGCTTCGCCGGCGGGACGCTGCGACAGCTTGGCGCCATCGTCGAGCAGCGTGCGCAACATGTGCAGGAGCCAGGTGCCGCGCCCGTAGCTCACGATATTGAATCCGTTCGGGAAATGCGACGAGTTCAGCCGCTGCCCCAGCGTCACCGGCCCGGCCTTCGCGTTCTCCTCTTCGCCGGCATTCCTGGTGAGAAGATGCTGGCGGTAGAACTCGAGGAAGTACTTGCAGTCCTCGGCGTGGTCCTTCTCCAGCGCGAGCACGGCCGAGTAATTGGCGAGCGCCTCCACCAGCCACTGATCGCGATAGCTTTTCCAGCCGATCAGGTCGCCCCACCACTGGTGCGCCGTCTCGTGCGGCGTCATAAACTCGCTGTAGAGCAGCGTGTCGCCCGGCTTCATCCGGGCCTTGACCAGCTCGTCGCGCGACAGGTACGCCAGGCTCGACAGGAACACCAGTCCCGGCCAGGCTTGGCCGTAATTGCCGGGCATCTGCGTCAACGCCAGCGATGAGTAGGGAAATGGTCCGAATTCGCGCGCGAAGAAATCGATGGCGTGCGCGGCCTGCTCGGCCACCCGGCTCGCATTGCGCGCCGGATCGGGTGCGTCCTTCGGCGGCGCGGGTGCAGGCGCCGCCGTGTTAGCGGAAGGTCGTACCAGGAAATCGTGTTCCACGCCCGCCGTCGCGTAGACGTCCACCTGGACGTCGCCGCTTTTGGCGGTCGCCGACGTGTAGCGCCCCAGGTTGAAGCCCGCTACCGGCAACGGGCGTTCCGAAATCCAGTGCGACGTGGTCATGCCGCCTTCGGAGGTCTGCTCCGCGCGCTTTCCCGTCGCCACCAGTGTCCAGTCCGACGGATAGCGAAACTTCAGGTCGAATCCCGCCATCACCATGCCGCGGTTCGGGAACCAGATACCTCGTGCCCCGACATACAGCAGCCCGTTGCCCGCGTCCGACAGCACGTCCCCCGTGTAGGTGAAACTCATGCGAAAACGCTGGCCCGCCTTCAGCGTCTCGGGGACCATGACCGCGACGACGTCGTTGCCGCGCCGCGCCAGCGCACTGCCCTCGATGGCGATGTTCTGCAGGAATTCCAGCGGCCTGCCGTCTACCTCGACCTTTTGCACCTTGAGATAACGCGACAATTCGAAGAACAGCAGCCGGTCGCCGCTCTGTCGCACCTCGATGTCGAGCTTCGCTTCCGCCGACAGCGTCTGGGGCGGCGCCACTTTCGAGTCCACCACGTAGCTGTGAATGCGCAGACGATTGAGGGTGGTCACGCTCTCCACCAGGCTCCGCTCCGCTTCACCCGAGCGCTCGCTCCGCCGCGCCGAGCGCATGGGAAACGAGGTCAGCACGTCGTAATACCCGACCCCACCCTCTCCGTAACTAAAACGGAAGAGCGCGATCTGCTCGGCCGAGAGCGTGTCGAAGTAAACGTCAAACACGCCGAGCTTTGGCGATTGCATGCGCGCGCGCAACATGCGATCTCCGGCGGGCGGCGGCTGGTTCAGGTAGCTGGCCATCAGGCGCAGCGTGTCGGATTCGGCCAGCGTCTTGGCCGGGGCGCTCCACTTATCGAGAAACGCCTGCGGCTCTTCCGCTGGATTCAGGTGCGGCTGCAGTTGCGCGAAGGTGTCGTCGTTGAAGCGGAAATACGCGGAGGTGAATTTCTCCTCCATGACCGCCGTGCCGGTGAACAGCGCCAGCGATCCGCGTTCCGCCTGGTCGGGAGGGAAGACCAGGATGTCGCCCACGCCCTCGAAGAACGCGCCGGTCACGCGTCCGTCCACGCTCTCCAGGAAGCCGATGATGCCGTCCTCCAGCGTGATGTGCAGGTCTTCGCGATCGAGCGACGCGTCGCGCACCGAGTACACCGCCTTCGGGTCCAGACGGGCGCCCGCCAGTTTCCGGTACAGCGCTGTTCCGGGGCCGCTGATTTCCGGCGGACCCGCGTGCGTGCTCGGGGCCTGCGGCGCCGACGTCGCGGGCTGCGGCGGGTTCTCGAGAATCTGCGCTGCCGCGCCCGCACAAAGAAACAGGGCGACCGCGAGCGCCGCGACCGAGCGAGTCCACGGGTTGTTCCGTTTCAGCACGAGACGCAAACAAAAAAGTAACTGGAATGATTGTGACTCTCGTTCCATCGCTACCGTTCTCAGGTCCTTCTCACAATGCTAGAATGCGCGCCTGTGCGCCGATCCTGCGTAATCGCCGTTCTCGTCTTCGCCATCCCTTGTCTGGCGGACGTCACGATCTATTTGAAGAACGGCCACACCATTGTCGCCGATTCGGTATCGGAGAAGAACGGCCGCATCCAGTACACCATCGGCGAGGACCGCTACGCAATTCCGAAGTCGCTCGTGGATCGCATTGAAAACGAGCCATCCCGGCCGCTTTCCGGTGACGCCGTGCGGCCCGGCCGTGAATCGGGCGCCCTGGTCCAGGATCCCGAGCTGCTTCCCACCACTCCCTCGCGCGGCCTGCCGGCGGCGGACCGCCTGGCCTCGCGCATCATTCGCGACGGCAAGGTGGACGACGAAGCCCTCGCCTTGCTGGAGCGCGCCGGCAATTCCGATTCGACCGCCGCCGGCTTCTTTGCCGCCGGACGATTCCAGTTTGAGCGCGGCAATCGCGACGGCGCGCGCTTTTACTTTGAGCGCGCGCTCACCTTCGCGCCGCAAAACGACACCATCCTGAGCCACTACGCCGCGACCCTGGTTCAACTGGGCCGCGCCTCGGAAGCCGTCCCCTTCGCCGAACGCGCCGCTCGCCTGGCGCCCAACTCGGCCGATGCCTTGACGGTCCTCGGTTTTGCCTACTACGGCTCCAACGGCGACGGACACGCCATCCGCGCATGGAAGCGCGCCCTGGAATTGCGTCCCGACGAAACCCTCAAGGCTTACGTCGCCAAGGCCGAGCGCGAAGAGAAGGCCGAGTCTGACTTTCGCCAGGCCGAAACCGGACACTTCGTTGTGCACTTCGAGGGCGCCAGCATCGAGGACGGCGTTCGTGCCAGCATCCAGGCTGAACTCGAAAAGGCCTACGGTGATCTGGTCAACGCACTCGGAGTTTCGCCCCGCTCGAGCATTCCGGTCTCGCTGTACACCAACCAGGCGTTCTTCGACGTAACCCAGGCCCCGGCGTGGTCGGGCGCCATCAACGACGGCCGCCTCCGCATCCCCATCCAGGGCGTAACCGAGGTCACGCCCGAACTTCGCCTCGTCCTCCGCCACGAGCTGACACACTCCTTCATCAGCCAGATTGCCGGCGGACGCTGCCCGCAATGGCTGAACGAGGGGATCGCGCAATTGATGGAGCCGCGCACTTCCGGTACCACCCGCGGCCCGCGCCTGGCGCAGCTTTACGCGATGGGCCAGCAGATTCCGCTCAACGGCCTGGAACTTTCATTCCTCAGCTTTTCGCCCTTTGAAGCCGTTCTCGCCTACGATGAATCCCTCGCCGCCGCCGAGTATATTCGCGACACGTACGGGATGCCGGAACTGGAGTCGATCTTGCAGAAAATCGGTGAGGGCAGTTCCACGGAGTCGGCTTTGCGCGTGACCATCCGCGAGGGATACTCGGGGCTGGAAGAATCGATTGGCCGTTACTTGAAAGTGAAATATGGAAAGTAGCCGTCAGCGGGCAGCGACTCAGCACTCGCGACTTGCGACTGGCGGCTGGCGACTGCCTGTGATAATTTGGCCCGCACGTCAGGCCCCGTCATGAAGATTCCCTTCGCTAAGACTGCAGCAAAAGGAACGATGCGCACCCCGGAGCGCCCGCAGGCTCCGCAGTTGAGTTCCATCACTGTCGGTGCGCTTTATCGCGGCGCGCGCCAGGGCGGCGATTACTACGACTACATTTCCGCCGGTCCGCGCCTGCTCATGCTCATGCTGGACATTGCCGGACGCCGCGCCGAGGCGCTCAACATCGCCGCCGCGGTGCAGGAAACGTTTCGCGCTGCCGCCGACCTTTTCGCCATCGACGACGTCAACGAGTCTGTCGCTGTCTCCCAGTTGCTCCTCGAAATCAACCGCGCCATTATTACGGCGGCGGGCGGTGTCCGCTGCGCTCCCGGTATCCTCGCTTCCTACAACGAGGTCGCCGGTACGCTCTGGTACATCAATGCCGGCCATATTCCTCCGCTGCTGAAGGACGGCGCCGGCGTGAACCCGTTGCCCGCCAGCGGCCTTCCACTCGGATTGTTTTCGCACGCCACCCACGACGCGAATATTTGTGTCATGTCGGAAGGCTCCGCGCTGCTGCTGGTTTCGCGCGGCCTGGTGGAAGCCAAGGCGGGTGGCGAGGAATATGGATTGGACCGGGTGAGCCAGACCCTTGCCGCAACGCCGCTCACCGATGGCCAGCAGTTGTGCGTCGCCGTGCACGAATCGGTGCGCAACTTCATCGAGAGCCGTCCCAAGCACCGGTTTGTGCCCGGCGGAGCGCGCACCGTGGGTGAGGAAGACCCCTTCAGCGCCAACGACGCAACCGCCCTGGCCATCGTCCGTTCCGCCACAGCCGCTGCGAAGGCCTGAGTCACTCGTTCAGTAATCCGATTTGCAATCGTCAATCGACAATCAAAAGTGCTTTTCGCCGTTTTCTATTTATCGAAAACGCACCCCCTGGCAGGTCCTTCTATCCCGCACCCAATCCGCAACTAGCCGTGCCCATTCGGGTTACCTAGTGCGGGGAAGACGGAATACGTGTGCCCGCCCCCATGAGACAATAAGAAGAACTCTGCCGGCTCAGCCCGAAATGAAGAGCATCCCGCTCCGCGGGGCTTTGTTTCGCGCCGGCAGCTTCGGTCCGGAAGAAGTTCCTGATGGAGATCCTCAATATTTCGCCGGCCCCGGCGCCCCCCGAATACGATATCGAGGCGCCCGACTCGCCCATTCACCTGCTCAAGCTGCAGGATGACTTGGCGCGTTCCCGTCTGCGCGAGGCCTTCTGGATTTCCCTCATCTTCCATTTACTTCTCGCCTTCACGCTCGCCATGTCTCCCAAGTGGATGTCGGCGCGCGGCGGTCTCCTGGTCGCCAGCGCCGAAGACCTGCTGCGCGAACGCAACGCGACATTTCTGGAGATGCCGGCCGACCAGATGCACCCCAAGGTCCGCCCGAGCACGAACGTCCTGTCGGATAAGGACCGGATCGCGATGGCGCGTCATCCCGACAACACCCGTCCCATCGAAACTCCGAGGGACGTGATGCGCCCCGGATCTCCCGCGCCCGCCGGTCCCCGCAACGGGCCGGCCATGGCCCAGGCCAGTCCTCCGCCGCAGCCCGGACCGCCGGCACCACAGCCCGGTACGCAGCGTCCACCGGAAAACACCAATCTCGCCGCCAAGTTGGAAACGCCGCCCAGTGCCTTCCCGCGCACTACCTTCGGGGGCGGCCTGGTTTCCGCCGGTACCGCGATCGAACAGGCCGCCCGTGCCGCGACGATGTCGCGCGGTGGCGGTGGCGGCTCCGAGGGGCAGTGGGGGATGGGAGAGGGAACTCCGCACGGCGCCGTTGGCCCCATGGACATCATGAGCGACACCATGGGCGTGGACTTCGGTCCCTATCTCCAGCGCGTGCTGCACGTCGTGCGCGAGAACTGGTACACCCTGATTCCGGAAGTCGCCCGGGCGCCGCTCATGAAGCGCGGCAAGGTCTCGATTGAGTTTGCGATTTTGAAAAACGGACAGGTGGCGGGCCTGCGCATCATCGGTCCCTCGGGCGATATTGCGCTCGACCGCGCCGCTTACGGCGGCATTACTTCATCGAGCCCGTTCCAGCCGCTGCCCAGCGAGTTCAAGGGCGAATACCTCGCGTTGCGCTTCCACTTCTACTACAACCCCC
>DAISJI010000017.1:6588-8362 GCA_036821585.1 Terriglobales bacterium | reverse complement strand
ACCTTGAAACCTTGAAACCTTGAAACCTTAGAATCCCTTCTTCGAATCCAGCAATATCGTCACCGGCCCCGCGTTCACCAATTCGACATCCATCATTGCCTGGAACTTTCCGGTCTCGCAGCGCAATCCTTTCGCGCGAATCTTTTCCACGAAGGATTCGTACAGCCGCACCGCCTGCTCCGGCCGCGCGGCCGCGTCGAACGACGGACGTTTTCCGCGGCGCACGTCTCCGAACAGCGTGAATTGCGACACCGCCAGTACCGCGCCGCCTTGGTCCACGACCGAGCGATTCATCTTCCCGCCGGCATCTTCGAAGATGCGCAGGCCGGCGATCTTGTCGGCGAGGTAGTCGGCGTCGCTTTCGCCGTCGTCGCGCGCGACACCGAGCAGTACCAGCAGTCCCTGGCCAATCGCGCCGACGGTTTCACCATCGACCGTTACCGACACTCGCCGCACGCGTTGTACCACCGCCCGCATGGTCTCTATTCCACCACAGTCCGCTGCTTGCCCCGTGAATTTTCCGCGCCCGCGACTGTCGGCGCGTTTCCGTGTTTGGATTCCTGTTGGGCGGTCGCGTTCGTTTGTGAAAGCCAAACGGCAGCAAAGGTTTGGGGGCGGACCATCCGCCCTGTATAATCGACGTTTCCGCATCCTAACGTTGAGGTCGGACTATTTTTATTATTGCGGATATATTCCTGGCCGCTCGCCGGGCACTCTCCGGCCCGCGCACGCCGATGCGTCTCCGGCACTTTCTTCCGGCGCTGCTCGCTTTCCTGTTTTTCTCACTGGGCGCCTGGGCCCAGCAGGACCTCATCCACGAAGTCCTTCCACACGGCAACCGCCGTATTCCCGCGGAAACCATCAAGGCCCGGATGTTCATCAACCCGGGCGAGGTCTACGACCAGGCGGTGATCGAGCGCAGCTTCAACTCCTTGTGGAACACCGGCTATTTCGAAGACATCCGCTTCGAGCGCGAGCAGACACCCCAAGGCTGGATCATCCACGTTTACATCAAGGAAAAGCCGACCATCCGCGAGATCAAGTACCTCGGCCTGAACTCGGTTTCGCAGTCCGACGTGCTGGACCGATTCAAGGAACGCAAGGTCTCGCTTACCCAGGAAAGCCAGTACGATCCAACCCGCGTCAAGCGCGCCGAGGTTGTGATCAAGGACCTGCTGGCCGAGCACGGCCGCCAGTTCGCCACTATCCGCACCGAGATTCGGCAGATTCCGCCGGCTGCCGTTTCCGTCACCTTCGTGGTCAAGGAAGGCCCCAAGGTGAAGGTGGGCCGCATCAAGTTCGAGAACAACAAGAACGTGAAGTCGCGCACGCTGCGCTACGCCATGCGCCACTCGCGGCCCATCGGCATCCCCCACTCCATCTTCCTGGAAAACCTTTTCTCGCGCACCTACGACGCCACCAAGCTCAGCGAAGACATGGAAATGGTCCGCGACGCCTACCAGCAGCGCGGCTACTTCAAGGCTACCGTTGACAACCCGCAGACCAAGATCCGCGACGTCTCAGGCTTTCACATTCCCCTGATCATGAAGCCCGGGGGCAAGGTGGTGGACATTACCGTGCCTGTCATCGAAGGCGACCGTTATCGCCTCAAGGGCATCGAGTTCAGCGGCAACAAAACGGTCACCAATGTCGAAGCCCTGCGCAAGATGATCCCCATTAAGGACGGCGAGATCTTCAACATCGAGCAAGCGCGCAAGGGCATCAAGAATCTGAAAGACGCCTACGGTGAGCTCGGCTTCATCAATTTCACGCC
>DAISJI010000017.1:0-6488 GCA_036821585.1 Terriglobales bacterium | reverse complement strand
GTCCGCCGCATCGAATTCAAGGGCAATACCACCACCCGCGACAAGGTCATCCGCCGCGAATTGGCGCTGGATGAAGGCAGCCTTTACAACTCCAGGGCCTGGGAGATCAGCCTTCTCCGCCTCAACCAGTTGCAGTACTTCGAGGCCCTCAAGCCGGAGCAGGACTCGGAAATCAAGCAGGACAATCAGAACGCAACCGTGGATATCTCGCTCAAGGTGAAGGAGAAGGGCAAGAACAGCATCGGACTGAGCGGCGGCGTCAGCGGCCTGGCCGGTTCCTTCATCGGCCTCAACTACGAAACCAATAATTTCCTCGGTTTGGGCGAAACGCTCTCGGTCAATGCCAGCTTCGGCAGCCGCCAGCGCAACATCATGTTCGGCTTTACCGAGCCCTACATGTTCGACCGTCCGCTGAACGTCGGCTTCACCGTCTTCACCCAGAAGTACAACTACAACCAGGCCCAGCAATTATCGATCCAAGCCGGCCAGCAGCTCAATCTGTCCGAAAGCGTGCTGCAATCGCTGCAGAACTTCAGCCAGTCCCGAATCGGTTTCACGGTGTCCAGCAGCTATCCGCTGCGCCGCAGCTTCAAGCGCGTCGGCCTCACGTACTCCTTCGACATCTCGACCTTGTCGGTTTTCAGTACCATCTCCCAGCTCTATTTCCAGGAGCTGAACTTCCGCAACATCTCCGGCCCCGACTCGCTTAAGGGTGTGGTCACCAGCAAGCTCATCCCCAGTTTCACCATGAATACAATCAACAACCCGCAGCACCCGACCTCCGGGCGCAGCCTGTTCCTGGGCGGCGATTTTGCGGGCTTGGGCGGAAACGTCAGCTATGTTCGCCCCGTGGCCGACTACAAGCACTGGTTCCCGATGAAGGGCATCCACTTCAACCGCGAAGGCCACCAGGCGCTCGGCGTGCATCTTTCCGGTTCCTGGGTCACTGGCTACGCGGGCAAGGTCGTGCCCCCGTTCGAACGCTTCTTCATGGGCGGCGACACCGATCTGCGCGGCTTCGATGTCCGCTCGCTCTCGCCCGTAGCTTTCTTCGTGGAGAGAATTGACTTCCCGCTTGTCAACCCCAGCGGCATCCCTGTCCCCAAGGACCCGAACAACCCGCGCGCAGGAAGCGTCACCGTGCCGTTGCCGGTGTACCGCATTATCTTCCCCGGCGGCGATACCCAGGCCTTCGCCAACGTCGAGTACCGCATCCCCATCGTCGGCCCTGTCACGTTGGCGCCGTTCATGGACATCGGCTTCGACGGCATTAGCCGCCCCGGACAGTTGCAGGTCAACCCGACCCAGCTCAATACGCTCAATACCACCGCGTTCGGCTGTCCTATTCTCGGCTCCGACGGGACCTGCGGCGGCGGAACGATGATGAACTTCAATAAGAACATCAAGATCGTCGGCGCCTCGAACTGGCAACCGCGCATGTCCGCCGGCCTCGAGCTGCAGGTGCTCATGCCCGTGGTCAATGCCCCGTTCCGCATCTACTACGCTTACAACCCGCTCCGCATGAACACTTTTGCCAACACCCCCAACCTGATAACGCGCAAGATGTTCCCTGACGGCGGCATAGGCGACTACAGCTACAGCCAGGCCCTCGCCGCATATGCCCCGAGTTGGCAGTTGAAGGAGCCTCAGAAAACGTTCCGCTTCACCGTCGCCACCACGTTCTAGCGAAAACAGGCTTTCGGCCTTGGGTATTAGGCATTAGCGAATTCATTCGCCAACCCAGGTCCTTCTTATGCCTAAAGCCAATTATTCAAAGCCTGCTACGTGCGATATATCTGCCACACCTGATATAATGCAAGCATCCGCAACCCTGAAACATCCGACTTGGCGTAGTCCCGTTTTGGAGTTTCTCGGAAGTATTCGGAAAATCCAAAGGAGTCAAAGAACCACCCATGACACGCAAGCTCATCAGATTCATTCTGCCCGTTGCGCTGCTCGCCGTGAGCGCCTTCGCACAGAACGGTACTGCCACCGTGCCCGCTCCGCAGACCGGTGCCAATAAGATCGGCATCATCAACATTCAGGAAGCCATCCTCGCCTCCAACGAGGGTCAGCGTGACCTCAGCGCTCTGCAAAAGAAGTTCGAGCCCACGCAGAACGAACTCAACGCCCTCAACAAGGAGATCGATTCCCTGAAAACGCAGCTCCAGACGCAGGGCGACAAGATGAACGAGGAGGCCCGCAACAGCCTCGTCAAGAACATCGAGAACAAGCAGAAAACTTTGCAGCGCCGGGCCGAAGACGCCCAGGGCGACTTCCAGAATCAGCAGGGTGAAGTTGCCAACCGCATCGGTGTCAAGATCATGGAAGTCGTTGACAAGTACGCCAAGCAGAACGGCTACACCATGGTCCTCGATGTCTCCAGTCCGCAGAGCCCAGTCCTCTGGGCCCTCCCCAACACCAACGTGACCAAGGACATCGTGGATGCGTATAACGCCCGGTCCGGCGTTGCCGCTCCGGTCGGCGCGACTGGCCAGGCCGCCACGCCTCCGTCGGCTCCGCGTCCGCAGACGTCGCCGCGTCCGGCAGGTTCCACCACCGCGCCCAGGCCGACGACTCCGAAGCAGTAGTTCCACCGCGGATTACGCCAACGGCCGCTCGGTTTTTCCGGGCGGCCTTTTGCTTTTCCAGCGCGGCTTTTGGGTTGCACCCACCCGCAGCACAGGAACTGCCCGGTGAACCATCCGACATTGCATCTTCGCATTTGCATACGTCGGATCGCCGACTGGGGTAATCCGTTGGCACTGGCCTCGAAAGAAATCCGCAGCCCTGTGGATAAGCTTGTGCATATCACGGGTGCGGAACCAGAAAGGACACTTCCGGCAGCCACTTACACAGTTTGCCTACTTCCTGCGACAGTTCGCAACCCGATAGGTTTCATTGCCTTAAGGCCTCCGCAAAATCGGTACGCAGGGCCGGAGACGGTATCCGTTTTTGTTGTCTACCTTTCGGTAGTTTTGCACACAACCCGGATCGACCCTGCTAGAAAAGTTAACCGATGGTTAAGCAGGTGGGATGCCCGAACCGGTTCGACTGGACGCCGCAAATGCCCGCTGGACGTGTAAGAAAGCTATGCCGCAGCCCACTTCGAAACGCACCAGCCGGCGCCGTACTCTCGTCGGGTGAGAGCCGGAAAATTACTTTCTAGATAACAGCCTGGGAAAGGCGATTCCCGTGCTAATCGTCTTCGCCGACGCGCAGCACGGCCAGGAAAGCTTCCTGTGGAATGTCCACTCTCCCGATTCTCTTCATGCGCTTCTTACCTTCTTTTTGTTTTTCGAGCAGCTTGCGCTTGCGCGAGATGTCGCCGCCGTAGCATTTCGCGATCACGTTTTTCCGGATCGCCGTAACTGTTTCGCGCGAGATGATCTTCGCCCCGATCGCCGCCTGGATCGCCACCTCGAACATCTGCCGCGGGATCAGTTGGCGCATCTTCGACACCAGCGCCCGCCCGCGCTCGTAGGCGAAGTCCTTGTGTACGATGATCGACAGCGCGTCCACCGGGTCTCCCGACACCAGGATGTCCAACTTAGACATCGGCGACTCCCAGTAACCGGCGAGGTGGTAGTCCAGCGATGCGTACCCGCGCGATACGGTCTTCAGCTTGTCGTAGAAATCGAGCACGATCTCGTTCAGCGGCAGTTCGTAGGTCAGCATCACGCGATTCGAGGTGACGTACTCAAAGCTCTTCTGCTTGCCGCGCTTATCTTCCACCAGCTTCAGGATCCCTCCCACGTACTCTTCCTGGGTCAGGATCATGGCCATGATCACCGGCTCTTCGATTTTTGCGATCTCTCCCGCCGGCGGCCACTTCGAAGGGTTGTCCACTTCCCCCACCGTGCCGTCCGTACGCGTGATCCGATAGCGCACGCTCGGCGCCGTCGTAATCAGGTTCAGGTTGTACTCGCGCTCCAGCCGCTCCTGGATGATCTCCATGTGCAGCAGCCCGAGAAATCCGCAACGGAAGCCGAATCCCAGCGCCGTCGAGCTCTCCGGCTCGAAAAAGAACGACGAATCGTTCAGCCGCAGCTTTTCCAGCGCCTCGCGCAGCATGGTGTGCTCGTGCGCGTCCACCGTGTAGAGCCCGGCAAACACCATCGGCTTCAGCTCTTCGAAGCCGGGCAGCGGCTCGATCGCGGGATTGTTGTCGTCGGTGATGGTGTCGCCGATCTTGGCGTCGGAAACGGTCTTCATGTTGGCGATGATGAACCCGACTTCACCCGCGCTCAGCGAATCCACTTCCACCGGCTTGGGCGTCATCACGCCCAGCGTTTCGACTTCGAGCACCTTGCCGTTCCACCATAGCCGGATTTTCTGGCCGCGCCGCAACGTGCCCTCGAAAACGCGCACCAGCACCACCACGCCGCGGTATGGGTCGAACCACGAATCGAAGATCAGCGCCTGGAGTTGATGATCGGCCGAGCCTTTCGGCGGCGGGACGCGCTTCACAATCGCTTCCAGCACCTCCGCCACGCCCTGCCCGGTCTTCGCCGAAATCAGCAGCGCGTCGGTGGCATCCAGCCCCACCGCGCTCTCGATCATTTCCTTCGTACGCGGAATATCGGCGCTCGCCAGGTCAATCTTGTTGATGACCGGAATGATCTCCAGCCCATGATTGATCGCCAGGTACGCGTTCGCCAGCGTCTGCGCCTCCACGCCCTGCGACGCATCCACCAGCAGGATCGCGCCTTCCGCCGACGCCAGCGACCGCGACACTTCGTAGCTGAAGTCCACGTGCCCCGGCGTGTCCAACAGATTGAGCTGGTACTCCTGGCCGTCCTGCGCGACGTACTTCATCCGCACCGCGTGCGCCTTGATGGTGATGCCGCGCTCCCGCTCCAGATCCATCGCGTCCAGGACCTGCTCCTGCCCCTGCATTTCGCGCGTCATAGACCCCGTGGCCTCCAGCAGACGGTCGCTCAGCGTCGTCTTGCCGTGGTCAATATGAGCAATGATCGCGAAATTACGGATGAATCGGCGGTCCATGGAGACAATACGGCTCTGTACTCGATTCTAACATCCGCTAAGGAACTGGCTTTCGCGCGGCTCTGCGGCTTTACTCACCAAAATTTAGAGGAGTGTCATTCCGAGCGAGGATGCGGCCGTAAGCGGCTGCGTGGTGTTCGCAGCCGCACGCCGCATTCGAGTCGAGGAACCTGCATTGAACTGATAACTGGCTACTGGCTACTGCTTCACCACTCCGCAGGCAATCCGGTCCCCCGCATTGCCCGCCGGATCGGTCTTCATATCGTCGGCTTTCGCGTGGATCACGATCGCCGTCCCGCCGTTCGCGAACACCGAGTTCGCTCCTTCGCCAAGCGTGACGTCCGCATTCTCAATCGTGCCCTTGGCCGTGCCGTTCGCCTTCGCCGTAAAGTTCGCCATGTCACCCGCGTGATGGCCTTCCGGATTCTGCAATCCGTGTTTCTTCCCGCCGGGATTGAAATGCCCGCCTGCCGACTTGAAATCCGGCGCCTCGCACGTCGCATTCTGATGGATGTGAATGGCGTGCTCGCCCGCCGGAAGGTTCTTCAGGTTCAACTGCAGCGCGATGCCGGTATCCGCTTCTTTGAGCGTGACCGTCCCCACGTCCTGCCCTTTGGCGTCCTTCAATTCGACCGTGGTCGCCCGAGTCTTCGTTTTCGTCGTTGTTTGCGCTGCCGCGGCGATGGCCAGCAGCAGAAGTACATATACGGTGATTCTTCTCATCTTTCACCCCATGTGTGAACTCAACTAGCTTACACCGTCACATGCGATAACATTACTCCGCCCATGCACCTTTCCTGGATTGAGACCCTTGGCTTCATCACCGGCGCCGTCTGTGTGTTGCTGGCGGTGAAGGAAAACGTCTGGAACTGGCCCATCGGCATCCTCAACAACGTCGTGTACCTGGTTGTCTTCTGGCACTCCAAGCTCTACGCCGACTCCGGTCTCCAGCTCTTCTACATCGCCATCTCGGTTTATGGATTGTGGTGCTGGCTTTACGGCGGCAAGAAGCACACGCAACTCGCAATTTCCCGCGTGACCCGCAACGCTGCGCGCATGTTGTTCGCTGTCTCGATCGCCTCCGCTGGAATTCTCTATTACGTCCTGCGCCATTTCACTGACAGCAACGTCCCGCTGGGCGACGCGGTCACCACCGCCATGAGTCTCACTGCCCAGTACATGCTCGGCCGCAAGATGATTGAGAACTGGCTCGTCTGGATCGCCGCCGACGTCCTCTACATCGGCCTCTACTGCTACAAGTCGCTCTACCTGACGGCGCTGCTCTACGCCATCTTCATCGCCATGTGCGTCGCCGGATACCTGCGCTGGCAGCGCACCATGTCCAAACCCGCCGTCCTTGCCGAGGCCGCCGAAGCCTGACCAATACCGCTGATGGTTTGTTCAAGAAGCAGGCCCCGGCGCCCGTCCTGGGGCTGCTTCTGCACTCCCCTGCATCATCGCTCCCACTTTCGGAGTGGCGC
>DAISJI010000016.1:6130-17352 GCA_036821585.1 Terriglobales bacterium | reverse complement strand
TCGGCAAGTCGTTCGGGGCGGCGCCCCTGTTTCGGGACGTCTCCTTTACCATCTCCGAGCGCGACCATATCGGGCTAATCGGGCCCAATGGGTCGGGAAAGTCCACCTTATTGCAGATCCTGGCCGGACGGATTGCGCCCGACCAGGGAGAAGTCGCCCGCCGCAAGCTGACCCGTCTGAGCTATGTGGCCCAGGAGTCGCGCTTCGAGCCTGCAGATACCGTGCGCTCCGTCTTGGCGCGGGCCTTGGAGCGCACGGCGGCCCCTGAGAATGAGCGCGAGGGGCGCTTGGTCGAGACCCTCGGGCGCGCCGGGTTCGACGACTTCGAGCAGCAGGCCGAGGCATTATCCGGTGGCTGGAAAAAGCGGCTGGCCATTGCCGAGGCCCTGGTCGAACAGCCCGACATTCTGCTGCTCGATGAGCCCACCAACCACCTGGACCTCGCCGCCATCGAGTGGCTGGAAGCGTTCCTGATCGACGCGCCGTTCGCGTCGGTGGTGGTCACGCACGACCGCTACTTCCTGGAGAATTACGCCGAACATATCGCTGAACTCAGTCGTGCATATCCCGGCGGAATATTGCTAGTCGAGGGAAACTACAGCAATTTTCTCGAGAAGAAAGAAGCTTTCCTGCATGCGCAATCGCGTCACCAGGAGGCGCTGGAGAACCGCGTCCACAGCGAAATCGAGTGGCTGCGGCGTGGGGCCAAGGCGCGCACCAGAAAATCCAAGGCGCGTATCGACCGCGCTAACCAGCTCATCGGAGAGCTGGCCGACCTGAACGCGCGCACGCGCACCGCGACGGCGAACATCGAGCTTTCGGCTAGCGACCGGCGCAGCAAGCGGCTGGTGGAACTGGAGAACGTCGGTTACGAAATCGGCGGGCGCAGCCTGTTTTCAAGACTGAGCTTCACCATCACCGCCGGAATGCGCGTCGGCCTGGTTGGTCCCAATGGCAGCGGAAAAACCACGCTCCTGCGGCTGATCGAAGACGCCATCACCCCGACCTCCGGCGTGATCAAGCGCGCCGACATGCTGCGCATGGTGCACTTCGACCAGAATCGCGTGCTCGACCCGGATGTCACGCTCGCGCGGGCGCTGGCACCCGACAGCGATTCCGTTATTTACCAGGACCGCGTGATTCACGTGGCCTCGTGGGCGGCGCGCTTCCTGTTTACCGGCGAACAGCTCAATCAACCCGTGGGAAGATTGTCGGGCGGCGAGCGGGCGCGAATCCTGATCGCGCGCATGATGCTCGAACCCGCCGATGTCCTGCTCCTCGACGAGCCTACCAACGACCTCGACATCCAGACGCTGGAAATCCTGGAAGAAAGCCTGCTCGAATATCGCGGCGCGCTGGTCATGGTGACGCACGATCGTTACCTGCTCGATCGCGTCTCCACCGTGGTAATCGGGCTCGACGGGCAGGGCGGCATCGAAGCCTTCGCCGATTATCCGCAGTGGGATGCCTGGTACAAGCA
Organism: Terriglobales bacterium; assembly: GCA_036821585.1. GTDB lineage: Bacteria > Acidobacteriota > Terriglobia > Terriglobales > Acidobacteriaceae > DAISJI01. The sequence continues at coordinate 15,872 of DAISJI010000016.1, read as the reverse complement.
GCGGCAGCAGAGCGCGAAGGTTTCTTCGGCGCCGCCGGAGCGTCCGCAGGCAGTTGCGCCAACCGGAAAGAAGAAGCTCTCCTACCTGGAAGCGCGCGAGTTCGCGGCCATCGAGCAGCGCATCGCGGACGCGGAAGACGATCTGGCGGCCAAGCGTGCGGCCTTCGAGGATCCCGCGATCGGGTCCGATGCGGAGAAGCTGGTGAATGCGCAAGCAGCGTTGAATGCCGCGCAGAAGTTAGTGGACGAACTCGTCAACCGCTGGTCGGAGTTGGAAGAGAAGCAAAGCTAGGCGAAATTCTGCGCTCCCTCGCGCATCCCACATGAATCCATTTGTCCGTCCGCCGCATTTAATCAAGAGATGACTAAAACTAACGGATACAGCACGCCATCTTCTACTGCTCCTCTCGGACCTTTTAGCCTCAACCGCCGCGACCTACTGCCGAAAGACGTGCAGCTCGACATCCTGTACTGCGGCGTCTGCCACTCCGACCTGCACACCGCGCGCAACGAGTGGGGCAACACCGTTTACCCGTGCGTCCCCGGGCACGAAATCATTGGCCGCGTGGTTGCCGCCGGCGCGCAGGCCAAGCGCTTCAAGCCGGGCGATATCGCGGGCGTCGGTTGCATGGTGGACTCCTGCCGCACCTGCGCCAGTTGCCGCGCCGGGTTGGAGCAGTACTGCGAGACGGGGTTCATCGGCACTTACAACAGCGAGGACCGGCACCTCGGCGGCCTCACCATGGGCGGCTACTCGAAGACCATCGTCGTCGACGAGGATTTCGTCCTCCGCATTCCCGACCAGCACAATCTCGCGGCCGTCGCGCCGCTGCTGTGCGCCGGCATCACGACCTATTCACCTCTGAAGCACTGGAAAGTGTCGAAGGGGCAGAAGGCCGGCATTGTCGGCCTGGGCGGCCTGGGACACATGGGCCTGAAGTTGGCGCACGCCTTCGGCGCTCACACCGCGCTCTTCACCACTTCGCCGGGAAAAGCGCAGGACGCGAAGCGGCTGGGTGCGGACGAGGTAATCGTCTCGAAAGATGCGAACGAAATGGCGAAGCACGTAAACAGCTTCGATTTCATCCTCGACACCGTCTCCGCGCAGCACGACGTGAACGCCTACCTGAACATGCTGAAACGCGACGGAACATTGGTGCTGGTGGGCGCGCCCGACCAACCGCTGCCCGTCGCGGCGTTCAGCGTCATTCCATTGCGCCGTCAGTTTGCGGGCTCGCTGATTGGCGGCATTCCGGAAACGCAGGAGATGCTCGACTTCTGCGCGCAGCACGGCATCGTCTCCGACATCGAGATGATTCCGATTCAAAAGATCAACGAGGCATACGAGCGCATGCTGCGCAGCGATGTGAAGTACCGCTTCGTCATCGACATGAGCTCGCTGGAGTAGCTACTCGAACTGCCGCCGGAAACTGGCGAGCTGCTGCTCCAGGTCGCCGACCTTGTGCCGGAGCTCGCCGACCTCTTCTTCCAGCCGCGCGATCCGGTCACCATCCGCCGACGTTTGTGGAGCACCGGAGCCAGCCGGTGTTGGATAACTCGCCGTGTCGCCCGACATCAGGTGCGCATACCGCGCCTCTTTCGTCCCCGGCTGGCGGGGCAGGACTTTCGCCAGCGGCGGCTCGCGCTCGACCAGGCGCTGCAGCGTGGACTGCACCTCGTCCAGGTGTTCGAATCGGTTCAGGCGCTCGGTACGTCCGCGCAGCTCGCCCGGTGTCTGCGGCCCGCGCAGCAGCAGGACGCACAGTACGGCGGTCTCCCCTCGATTGAGGTTCAGGATTTCCTGCAGCCGGTGTTCGTACTTGGCCACCCGGCTGTCGGCGCCGCTCGCGGGCCCGGCCAGCCGCTTCTCCTGCAATGAGTTCAGCGCCTGGCGAACGGTGTCCTCGCTCAAATCCATCACCGGCTCGCGGTTCGACTTCTGATTGCACGCGTTTACCAGCGCGTTCAGCGAGAGCGGATAGTAATCGGGCGTGGTGATGTCTTTCTCGATGAGCGCGCCGAGCACCCGCGCTTCCACGTCGGTGAGATCGAAGTTTGTCACCTGTCTATGCTAATACGTGCCGCCCGCCGCGGCAGTCGTCTATTACAATGATGCCCATGCATAAAGTTTCCGCTGTCCTTGTTCTTGCGCTCGTTTTTCTCGCCGCGTGCAACAGCACCCCGGCTCCGGCGCCGTCCGCTTCTTCCCCGGCTCCTTCGAGTGCAGCCTCCGCTCCGCCGGCCGCGCCGAATGTCGCGGCTGCTTCTACTGGCGAAGTGCAGCAGAAGCTACAGGAAATTGCCGGAAGCAGCGCGACAAATTGCGGCCAGGTGAGATCGCTGTCGGCCGACGAATTGAAGACCGCCAGCGACTGCGCCATGCAAGCCGCGAAGAACAAGAAGGCGTTCCTGGTGAGCTACGACATGCCGGGAATGAGTATCGGCGTGGCTGGAGGGTCCAACGCGAAGCTCTTCACCGTGCAATCGGAGGAGGGAAACGGAAAGCCGGCGCCGCCCAAGATGCAGGCTTGTCCGGCGGAGTTGCGCGTGGCGCAAAGCGGACGCGTGACCTGCTTCCCGGTCGGATCGATGGGCGTGACGCCCGGCTCCGCAAGTCCACATGCTGGCCAAGGTGCAAGTCCGCATGGCGGAGGCATGGCCATGCCTCCCGTGGGCACTTCGAATCCGCACAAGGGGACATCTACGCCGCAGAAATCACACTAGCTTCCGAGCAATTGTCCGGCATCCACGCGCAGCACCTGGCCGGTGATCCGCCGCGAAGCGTTTCCGCACAGGAATAATGCGGCTGCGGCGACATCCGATGGTTCCACGAATTCGCCGGTCAGTGTTTCCGACAGCGCCGCATCGCGCACCGGTTTCGGCAGCGATTCCGTCAGCGGGGTGCGCACCCATCCCGGCTCGATCACGTTCACCGTCACGCCAAAGCGCCCGGTCTCGCGCGCGATGGTCTTTGCCAACCCGACAAGTCCCGCTTTGCTCGCGGAGTACGCCGACGTCCCAAACTTTCCTCGCGAGCCATTGATCGACCCGATCAGCACCACGCGCCCGCCGCTGTCGTTCGCACGCAGCAGCGGGATGGCATGACGAAGCAGCAGGAACGCGCCGCGCAGGTTCACCTGCTGCACCAGGTCCCAATCCTCCACGGACATTTTCCAGATCACCGCATCGCGCGAGATGCCGGCGGCGTGAATCACGATGTCGAGACGGCCGTACCGCTCACGGATCGCGGCCATCGCCGCCGCCACGGAGTCGTCGTTGCGGACGTCGCAGGCGATCCAGTTAGCTTGTGAACTTTTTGCTGTGGCAACGTCGAGAGAAATTGCAGTCGCGCCCGCGTCCGCCAGCGCCGCGATGATTGCCGATCCAATCGCGCCCGAACCTCCGCTCACCGCCGCGACGCGCCCGTCCAGCTCGCGAGTCACTTATGCGCTCCCGCGGGTTGCGCGGTCCAGGGCGCAATTTCTTCGATCAGGTCTTCACTCCAGCGCGCGCCCTCGGCCAGCCGCTGCCGCAGGCGGATGAAGTCCACCTCGCGCTGGTCCTTGCTGCCGTAGTGGAAGGCGCGGAAGCCCGCGTTCGCCTCGGTCATCATGTTGAGCGAGAGCCACGCGCGGTTCGACTCGCGATTGCGGTCCCAGTGTTCCAGCTTGTGTTTGCGCAGGCTCTCGATGGTTTTCGTCAGGCAGTCGGGCATGGTGTAGAGCAGCTTTGAACATATCTGCTCCACCGCTTCATCCAGCAGCGCGAGGTCCACGGTTGCGCTCCGCAACAGCTTCTTCCCTTCCGCGAGCGCATCGCCGGTCTTGAACTCGCCCAGCACGACGCGCCCGAACTCATCGAGTACCCGATCGGTGACCACCATCGGGTTCGCGATCCACTTCCCATCGAGTTTCGCCGCCGGCACGATCTGCGTCAGCCCGCCCCAGTAGTAGAAGCGGTGCGCGCTCCACGGTTCGCACAGCGTCCCGCTGTACATGGCGCGCTCCATGCCCACCATCAGCGGAAGAAAATCGGTGCTGCCGCCGTCGGGCGCCGATCCGTGCTTCGGCCCCGCCTGGCTGAAGACGGCGAGGTCTTGCGCGACCGAGAAGTCGCACGCCATGCCGATCTCCTGTCCGCCGCCGACGCGCATCCCGTTGGCGCGGCAAATGACCGGCTTGTCGCAGTGCAGGACGGCGGTGACCATGTCGTTGAATAACCGCATGTATTGCCGGTATTCGGCGGGTGCGCCGGCGTACACCTCGGCGTATTCGCGCGTGTTGCCGCCGCTGCAGAAGGCGCGCGTCCCCGCCCCGGTCAGCACCACGCAGACGGCCGCGCGGTCGGTACTCGCCTCGCGCAGCGCCAGGATGATCTCCTTCGCCATGTCGGTGGTGTAGCTGTTCAGCTCGTCCGGATTGTTGAGCGTGATCCAGACGTTGTGCAGCCCGCTGACTTCCGATCCATCGCGCGCCCGTGCCGGACGCCGCTCGACCAGGATATGTCGGGTTACGAGCGATTCGACCAGGTTGTGGTTCTTCATCTCAATTCCCTCCGTGCGGGGTGAGGATCACGCGCCGCTTGAACTCGTGCCGCATCACCGCCTCGAACACCCGCGGAGCGTCATCGAGCGGGCGCTCCTCGACGTAGGGCGCGATCGCAATCTTCCCGTCGAGCACCATCTGCAACGCGGCCGGATACTGTTCCGGCGGACATCCCCAATTGCCGCGCGCGGTGGCGTCGAACGCCATCAGGTTCGAGAGCCGCAGCTCCAGCTTCTTCGGCGTGAAGCCCACGACCGCCAAGTGCGCGCCATAGTCGAGCAGGCTGAACGCGGTTGCCTGCCCTGCCGCCGTCCCGCTCATCTCGAAAATTTTCAGTCCTACTCCGCCCGGACGCTGCTGCTTGGCGAAGCTGCGCACCGCGGATTTGATCGCCTTCTCGTCGTTCGCGGAAGCGTTCAACGTCAGCCCCGCCCCGTGCTGCGCCGCCAATGCCAGTTTCTCGTCGTCAATGTCGATGGCGACAACTGCCGCGCCCAGCGCCGCCGCGATCTGCACGCCAAAGCCGCCGATTCCGCCAACGCCGATGACCACCGCGACATCGTTCGCACCTAGTCCAGACCGCCGGATCGCTTCGTACGGCGTGGTAACAGCATCAGCAACAACGGACAGGTGCGCCGGTTTGATCCCCGCCGGCAGGGGTTCGCGTACGAAGCACAGCCCGCGCGCCGGAACGCGCACGTGCGTAGCGAAGCCGCCGTCGCCGTCGTTGCCGGGCATGAACTGGTTGCGGCAAATTGTGGGTTTTCCGGCCTTGCACGCTGCGCACGTACCGCACGGAATCACCGCCGGCACGACGATAAGTTTGTTCGCCCACTCTTCCGCATGCTTGCCGGTGGCCACCACGCGTCCGCAGATTTCGTGTCCCAACACCAGCGGCAGCGGGCGGCGCGTTGGCACGCTGCCATCGGCGAAGCCCACGTCCGTATGACAGATCCCGCAGCCCGCGATTTCAACGATCACTTCATCCGCCGCCGGACCCAATCCGAATTCGCATGCCTCCAAGGGCATTCCCGGCGTGACCAGCCGGAATCCGCGCGCCTGCACGACTGCGACGTCTTCCGCAACCGCGACGGCCGCTCGCGCCGCGACGCGCTTCAATCCCAGCAGTGCCGCCCCCATGGCGCACACGTAATCGCAATCGGGCGGGACGTTCACCTTCACCCCGAGCCGCTCTTCCAGCGCGCGGATGATTCCCTCCTGCCGCGCCACCCCGCCGATGAAGGTCACCTCGCCGTCCATGCCGACGCGCTTCAGCAGGCCGCCGGCGCGCTCGGCCAGCGATTCGTGAATGCCGCGCAGAATGTCCTCGACGGAAACTCCCGCGCTCACGTGGTTGATGATTTCGCTTTCCGCCAGCACCGCGCACACGCTGCTGATCGGCTGCGGATGAGTCGCGCGCATCGACAATCCGCCCACGCTCTCCAGCGACACTTCCAGGTATTTCGCCGCCCGCGCGATGAACATGCCCGACCCGGCAGCGCATTTGTCATTGCTCTTAAAAACGCGCACCTTGCCCGCTTCGGTGATGCCAATGGCCCGCGTACACTGCGCGCCGATGTCGAGCACGGTGTTCGCGGTCGGGAACAAGAAGTGCGCGGCGCGGGCGGCGCTGGTGATCTCCGTCAATTGAATATCGCGCGCGCTCAGGCCGTAACGGCCAAAGCCGGTGGCGGCGATGTATTCCACGTCACTGCGTGCCGCGCCCGCTTCCTTCAGCGCGGCGGCAAGCGCGGCATCCGCGGCTTGATCGACGTTGACCCCGCTGCGCTCGCGTCCGCGCCCAACCACGCGCGGCGGCTGCCCCGCCTCCTGCACGGCGATGACTGCCTTGGTGAACCCGGTGCCGCAATCAATTCCCGCTACTAACGGCATGCTCTTTTCTCCACCCGGCCGATTCGAAACTTTCGTCGAGCTTTTCCAGCGCGAACAGCGCCGCGCCCACCGCGCCCATGTACTGTGCGTCCGGACTGATCTTCAGTTCGCGCCCCACCACTTCTTCCAGCGCGCGCACCATCCCCTGGTTACGGGCCACGCCGCCGGTCATGGTGATCTCCGGCTCGATGTTCACGCGGCGCGCCAGCGACATTGTCCGCTTGGCGATCGCCATGTGCACGCCCGCCAGGATGTCTTCGGCCTTCTTGCCCTGTGCGAGATAGGAAAGAATGTCGGACTCGACGAATACGGTGCAGACGGTCGCGATCTTCACCGGGCGCGTCGCGGCCAGCGACAGCGGCCCGATGTCGTCCAGCGTGATTCCCATGACTTCGGCGGCGTTGGCGAGAAAGCGTCCGGTGCCGGCGGCGCATTTGTCGTTCATCACGAAATCCAGCACCTCGCCGTGTTCCCCAACGCTGATTGCCTTCGAGTCCTGCCCGCCCATATCGATCACGGTGCGCGTGCCTGGGCACAGGAATTGCGCGCCGCGCGCGTGGCAACTGATCTCGGTCATCTGCGCGTGGCCGAAGGAAATGTTGTAGCGGCCGTATCCGGTGCCGACCACGAAGCCCACCTCGCTGGCGGCGATCCCGGCGTCCTGGCAGCAGCGGTCGAAGGCCCTCTCCGCGGCTTTGCGCACGTTCGCGCCCGTGTCCACCAGCGCCCGGCTGACGATCACGCGTCCTTCGCCGTTCTCGGTAATCAGCACCGCCTTGGTCTGCGTCGACCCGACGTCCACTCCCGCGGCGGTCTTCATTGCACACCTCCCGCGCGCGCGGCGGTCAGCTTGGAATGTTCCATCGCCTCGAAGAACGCGTCGATGCGGTTCCGCGTCTGCGCCTCGGCGAAGTAGCGCGGGTCTTCCAGGTCCGACTCGACGTACAGCGTCGGCACCTTCAGTTGCTTGGAAAAGTAGTCGCGCATGTCGCCCTGCCCGCACGAAAACAACCGGCAGCTCTTGACGAAGTGGATAATCACGCCGTCGGCGTTCCACTCCTCGACGTAGCGCTTGATCTGCGCGTAACGCTGGAGATAATTCCGGTTGGTCACGTTCTCGGCGATCATGTGCCGCGCCACCGACTCGAAGGGATGGTCGGGATCGTGGCGGAAGCCGAACTCCCACAGCCCGCCGACCGTCGAGTACGTCGACGCCACCGCGACCGCGCTCCACTTGGCGAACATGTCGCGGAAGGTGCGGAAGTACGGATACGGCGGCGGCCCCTCGAAGACCAGCCGGTATTTTTCCTGCGCGTACACGCCCTGCTTCGCGTCGCGTTTGGCCCGCAACTCGTCGAGTGCGGCCTGAAAGAACTCCACGCCCTCCTGCCGCCCGCGATAGACATACAGCGGGCCCATCAAGGTAATCGCGTCGAAATAGGCGTCAAACGGCGCGGGCGTGCTGCGCGATAGGTGCTTGATTTGCGACCACAGCTCCTCGACCTCGGCCGAGCAGCGCACCGCGTCGCGGAAGCGTTCGTAGTCGAACTTGCGTCCGGTGAGCGTCTCCAGCTTCTGCACCGCCTCTTTCAGTTGCGCGACGACGTACTTCAGGTCCGACTGGCTGGGCTCGTCGGCGCGCATGAAGGGCACATCGATCACGTACAGCGGCGCCCCCGTCAGCTTGGCCACGTGCTCGAACCACTTCAGGTAGGTGTTGCAACCGACGAAGTTGCACAGGATCAGCGTCGGCGTGGGCAGCTTGCTGCCGGTCGGCGTAATGCCTTTCAAGTAGCAGCCGATATCGGCCTTCACGTAGGCGCAGTTGTCGGCCGCATACCCCATGTCCTCCGCCAACAGGATCGGCTCCAGCGACTGGTGGCGTATCGCCAGTTGCAGCGCATTGATTTCGGGATAGATCGGCTCGGCGCCGAAACCTTCCAGCAGCTCCACGCAGTTGCCGGAAATCATCATCGACACCGACGGTGGACCGCCGCCCTCGGCCGCCTGGGCGAGCCGGCCATACCACTCCAGCATCAGGTCCTTCTGCTGCTGGTGGATGTTTCCGCGGTATTCGCTCTTCACTGTCTGCGGCATGCGCCTCCTTAGTCGAAGATCAGCGACTCGACGAACGTCTCCGCCTCGGTGCGGATGCGATCAAAGGTGAACAATTTCTCTTCGAATTCCATCAGCAGGTGCGGCACGCCGAGTTCCTCCAGCTTCTGCTTGAACGGGACGTAATCGAAGTAGGCGGGCTCGCAGAATTTCGCGATCAGGAAGATCACCGCGTCCGCCGACGACCGATGAATCTTGTCTGCCAGGCCCATCCAGCGCGGCTTGCGGAAATCGTGCCGCACCGACGAATAGACGGAGCGGTTGATATACGCGTCCGACAGCGCGCATACCGGATCGCCTGTCGTGTCCACATCTTCGGTGAACCAGTTCTGGCCGAGCGCGAAGTCGTCGTCCACGATGTAACAGCCGGCATTTTCCAGCAGGCGGATCAGTTCCAGCGGCGGCTGCTCGCAGAACGAGCCCTCGATCAATACGCGGATCGAATCCCGCCGCTTGCCCTGGCGCGTGGCCAGTTGCGCCAGCACCGTCTGCAGCATCGCCGTGTGCTCCTCCACCGGGAGGAAGTTCCCCGCGCGCACCAGCACGTACGACTCCGACGCCGCGAGCAGATGCGGAGACTGGCGGCGGAACGCGTAAAGCTGGCGGATGAGCGATCGGTTCTGGTTGTAGAGCGAGATCGAATTCCGGATTGCTTCGTCGCTGATCTTGCTGCCGCCGAGCCGCTCCAACTCCGCCAGCAGTCGCCGATATTCGTCGCTGAGGAATTCCACCGTCGCTGGGGAACTCGGGTTCTGCGGCAGGTGCAGGAAGTCGATGTACGTCTGTGGGTGATTGCGCTTGAGCACGAAACACAAGTTCCGCGCCGAGTCGCAAATGCTCGAGAACAGCAGGCCGTCGAATGGCTCCAGGTGGCCGGTCATCGCCAGCTCGGTGGTCGTTTTTACGATGGAGCAGATGAACGACCCGAAGCGCGCGTCGGCGTGCTGAATGTCCAGCCGGTCGCCGGCGCCCGCCAACCCGACCGGCAACATGCCCGCGGCGTGGATCAGCTCGCACGGAACATAGACCGGGAAGTATCCGATGGCGCGGCGGCCCGGGTGAGCTTCCTTCCAGGCACGGACCGAAGAGAACTGGATGTCTTCGACGACCGTTCTGCATTTATCGAACGTTCGTTCCATTTCAACTCCCAGGATCTTTTTACGCCCGCCCGGGCACGCGGTCTGTGACAT
>DAISJI010000016.1:4688-6030 GCA_036821585.1 Terriglobales bacterium | reverse complement strand
CCCAGCCCGTACCTTCCGGCCTCCACCGCAGCCTGGGTGCGGTCAAGATGGCGACCTTCGCCATCGGCGGCGCCATCGGCACCGGGCTCTTTCTCGGCTCGGGCGCGGCACTGCCCATCGCCGGGCCCGCCGCGATCGTGAGCTATGTTTTGGGCGCGCTGCTCTCGCTCGCGGTCGCAATGGCCATGGGAGAGCTCGCCGTCCGTCACCCGCAGGCGGGCGCTTTCGGGGTTGCGGCCGACGCCTACCTCGGACCCTGGGCGGGCTTCGTCGTGCGCTCCGGCTACTGGGTGTGCATGTTGCTCTCGGTGGCCGCCGACCTGGTTGCCTGTTCGACCTACATCCGCTTCTGGGCGCCAAACGTCCCCGCCGCGTTCTGGATCGTGATCATCACCGCCGCGCTGCTGCTCATGAACCTCGCCGACGTCTCGCGCCTGGGGACGGTCGAGTACTGGCTGGCCGCGCTGAAAGTGATTACGATTATCGTCTTCGTCATCATCGGGACGGCGCTGCTCACCACCGGACGCGTGCAGCCCCAGTTCACCACCGGCGGCGGCTTCTTCCCCCACGGCGCGCGTGGCGTGCTGCTGGCGGTTCCCTTTGCGCTCTTCAGTTTTCTTGGGATCGAATTTGTGGCGGTCAGTTCCGGCGAAGCCCGCGACCCGCGCGCCATCCGCAACGCCACGCTGATCACCCTCGGCGGCTTGATGTTTCTCTACCTGGGCGCCATGGCCGTGCTCGCCGGAGTGGTTCCTTCGGCGAATCTGAGCACCGCCGAAAGCCCGTTCGTGACGCTCTTCCGCGCCGTCGGTGTACCCTTCGCCACCACGCTGGTCAACGTCGTAGTGCTCACCGCCGCGCTCTCCGGATCGAACGCTTCCCTGTACGTCTGCAGCCGCACAATTTATTCGCTCGCGCTGGCCGGAGACGCGCCGCAGGTCTTCGGCCGCACCAATGCCGAGGGCGTGCCCGTCGCCGCCGTGTTCATCTCCTGCCTCGGCGCCATTGCCGCCTTGCTGGTCACCGTACTCATTCCGTCTTCGGCGTACCTCTACATCGTCGGCATCGGACTGTGCGGCGGAATGCTGGTGTGGATGATCGGCCTCGCCGCCCACATCCGCCTGCGCCGGCTGATCTCCGCGGGCAAGGTGGAAGACAGCGCCTTCCGCGCGCCCGGTGGAGCCGTGGTCTCGGCCATCGCACTGCTCGGAATCTTTGCCGCGATGGTAGGGACGTTCTTTCTGCCCGACCTGCGCATCGCCATTCTCAGCGGGATCCCCTACGTCGCCGTGCTCTCCATCGCCTACCTGATCATGAAATCGCGCAAGCGCGCCAGTTCATA
>DAISJI010000016.1:0-4588 GCA_036821585.1 Terriglobales bacterium | reverse complement strand
CGGCACATTGGCGCGATCTGTGGGAACCGTGCACAAGAGCGGCCTCGGTGCTATCGTAGTGATTACGCCACTCTGAGTTTCCAATGCCAAACCCAAGCACTCCCGAACCGCAAGCGGACGCCGAAGCCACCGAATCGTTCAACGACCTGCTGTCACAATACGAGCGCGACCACGCCCGCAAGTCCGACGATGGCCGCAAGCAACTGGAAGGCACGGTCATTACGCTGTCCGCCGATTCCGTTTATCTCGACATCGGCTACAAGTCCGAAGGCGTCCTGCCGCTCGCCGCTTTCCCCGAGGCGCCCAAGCCCGGCGACAAGTTCCCGGTATCGGTGAAAGGCCGCGGTCCGGAAGGCTATTACCAACTCTCGCGTTCGCGCGTCGAGCTACCCAAGGACTGGTCTGCATTGGAGCGCGCCTACACGGAGAAGGTGACGATCATGGGCACCGTGACCGGCGTGATCAAGGGCGGGCTCAGCGTGGATGTCGGTGTGCGCGCCTTCATGCCCGCCTCGCGCAGCGGCGTGCACGATGCCACCGAACTGGAGAAGCTGGTCGGACAGGAAATCCGCTGCCGCATCATCAAGCTCGACGTCGCCGACGAAGACGTGGTCGTGGACCATCGCGCGGTTGCCCAGGAAGAAGAGCGGGCCGTCCAGGACCGCCGCTTCGGCGAGTTGCAGGAAGGCGAGACGGTCACCGGCACGGTACGCAGCCTCACCGATTACGGCGCCTTCGTGGATGTCGGTGGCGTGGACGCGCTGCTGCACGTCGGCGACATCTCCTGGAGCCGCATTGGCAAGCCGGCGGACGTGCTGACCGTCGGCCAGCAGATCGAAGCCCGCGTGCTCAAGACCGATCCCGAAAAACGCCGCATCTCGATCGGTTTGAAACAGCTCCAGCCGCATCCGTGGGACGCGGTCGCGGGAAAGTACAAGGTTGGCGAGCGTGTCCGCGGCATCGTCACGCGCATCGCGGACTTCGGCGCTTTCGTGGAATTAGAGCCCGGCATCGAAGGTCTGATCCACGTTTCCGAATTGTCGTGGACGAAAAAGATTAAGCGCGTCAGCGAAGTCGTGAAGCAGGGCGACACCGTCGAAGCCGCGATCCTGGGCGTCAACACGGCCGACCGCCGCATTTCGCTCGGACTCAAGCAGGCGCTCGGCGATCCCTGGGCCAGCGCCGCGCAGAAGTTCGCCCCCGGCACCGTGGTCGAGGGACCGGTCACCAACATTACTAACTTCGGCGCCTTCGTTGAACTGTCTGAAGGCATGGAAGGCATGATCCACGTCAGCGAAATCAGCGACGAGAAGCGCATCGAGCACCCGCGCGATGTGCTCAAGCCCGGCCAGATCGTGAAAGCCCAGGTCCTTGCCGTCGATACGGACAAGCGCCAGGTGCGCTTGAGCATGAAGCAGCTCGTCCCCACCGGCCTCGACGAATACCTCGCCGAACACAAAGTAGGCGACATGGTGAGTGGGCGGATCGTGGACCTGTCGGGCGACCAGGCGCGCGTGGAGCTGGGCCAGGGCATCCATTCAACCTGCCGCATCGCCGCGAGCGCGAAGCAGGAGCAGTCGAACCAGGGGAAAGCGGACCTGTCGTCGCTGACCTCGATGTTGAATGCCAAGTGGAAGAGTGGCGCCACGCCTGCTGCTGACGCCATTACCACCGGCCAGATCCGCAGCTTCCGCATCACCAAGATCGACCCGGCGGCGAAGAAAATTGAATTGGAACCCGCCTAAAAAGAATTGGCTCCTCAGGTAGGACTCGAACCTGCAGCTTCCGGTCGATTCTCACCCGCGCTGGAGCGCGGCCTTGATGCGCGATGGAGTCATGGGCAATTGCAGCAATCTGGCTCCGACTGCGTCGTGAATTGCATTGGCCACGACCGCCCCCATGCCGACAATCGGGGGCTCTCCGCATCCCGACGCCGGCACCTCCGGGTTGTCGATCAAGACCGTCTCGATTTTGGGAAGCCACGAGAAGCGGGGTATCTCGTAACTATCGAAGTTGTGTTCCAGGACCTCCTGTCCGCGGAAGTGCACTTCTTCGGTTAGCGCGTAGCCAAGACCCATCATGATGCTGCCTTCCATCTGCTGGCGCGAACCGTCCCGATTCACCGTGACTCCCTGGTCTTGCGCACACACTACCCGTTTGACCTGTACTTTGCCGGTGGCTTTGTCGACCGCAACCTCGGCCATGGTCGCGACGTACGTTCCCATATAAATGGCGCAAGCTACGCCTACGCCTCGCCCGCTCGGAGTCGGCGCTGGTTTCCATCCAAACTGCTTTGCCGCTGCTTCCAGCACCACGCGCATGCGCTTGTCGGTCAAGTGCTTCATGCGGAATTCCACCGGGTCCACCGCTGCTTTGCGGGCGAGGATGTCGATGTGCGATTCGCGGGCAAAAGTATTGGTGTTGACCGAGGGAGCGCGCCAGGGCCCCACGGCGAACGGGTGCAGTCCCGCAGGGTTCCCTCCACCCCAGCCACCGGACGAAACCGTGCGCTGGTGTGGAATGTCATAAAAGTGCTTCGCCTCGCGGTCGCCGGCGCAGAACACTTTAAAGTCCCAGAGCGTCATCCTGCCGGCCTGGTCCAGCCCCGCCCGGATCTTGACCACTGCGGCGGGACGGAAGGTGTCGTAGAAGAACTCTTCGCTGCGGTCCCACACCACCTGCACCGGCTTGCCGGTGAGCTTCGCCAGACGCGCCGCCTCCACCGCCTGTCGCGATGCACTCTTGCCCCCAAAGCCGCCGCCTACGTACGGCGTTATCACCCGGACGTTTTCCGGCGCCAACCGCAATGCCTGCGCCACCTGCTGCTTGACCGAGAATGGTGTCTGCGTTCCCGCCCATACTGTGACCTTGTCATTCTCGATCGTCGCCGTCGCGGAATGCGTCTCCATGGGCGCGTGCGCGACGTAACTATTGAGGTAGGTTTCCTCGACGATGGTTGCGGCAAGCTTTTCGCCTTCCGCCAGACTTCCGCTCTCGCCCACCACTTGAGGTGGCGGCGCATTCTTCAGAAGGTGATCGAAAATCGACCTGTCATCCACCGTGGCCTGCGGACGGTCGTACTCGGCCTTGATGAGGGCCTTCGCCTTCTCCGCAATGTCGGGGCGCTCGTGCAACACGGCAATCAGGTCACCCTCGCGCACGATGCGTACGCCCTCAACCTTTTCGGCGGCGCTGGTGTCCACTTGCTTGAGCACGGCGTCGTGCGCCGGTGGCCGCAGGATGCGGGCGTGCAGCATGCCTGGAAGCAGCATGTCGCCGGCGTACTTGGCTTTCCCGGTCACCTTCTCGGGTCCATCTCTGCGGGCTGGCGATTTCCCATGCACCGCGAAAGCGGACACCGGCTTCAACGCTACTTTCCCGATGTGCCGCTCGATACGCTTTCCGTGCACCAGTTCCGCGTAGGCAACGTGTTTGCCGGTCGACGGGTCCGTCACCACCCCGTCCTTGACTTGCAGACGTTCGACCGGCGCGCCGAGACGCTCGGCCGCCATTTGCAGAAGAACAGCTCTTGCCTCGGCCCCGGCTCCGCGCAGGACTGGACCAAACTGGCGGATGCTCAGCGAACCAAACGTACCCATGTCCCACGGGCACAGGTCGGTGTCTCCCATCACGATGTCCACCGAGTCCAGCGCCACGTCGAGTTCTTCGGCGAGCAGCATGGGCAGCGACGTCATTGCCCCCTGGCCCAGTTCCACCTTGCCGACGAAACAGGTCACGCGCCCTTCCGGCCCGATCCGCAGGTAGGCGTTGAAGTCGCTCGGATAACCTGGCCTCACCGGCAGCCGTGCCGGTTCCTGGAAAGCCTCCAGCGGGCCCACCCAGAAAAACAGGAACAAGCCCGAACCGGACAACGCGAGAAAATCGCGACGGCTTACGCTTGCGGTATCGGCCTCGATCGCTTCGTTCTCCCAACTGTCGTTTTCAAGCTTCATCACGCACGCTCCTTCGCGCCCGCGGCTTCCTGGATCGCTTCCACAATGCGACCGTGGGATCCGCAACGACATAAGTTATCGTCCATGTGCTTGATGATCTCCGCAGCTGTCGGCCGCGGCGTCTTCCGGAGCAGCGCATAAGCGCTCAGTATCATCCCCGACGTGCAGTAACCGCATTGGAAGGCGTGGTGCTTCAGGAATGCCTGCTGGATCGGGCGCAACTGTCCTCCCTGTCCCAGTCCCTCGATGGTCAGCACTGACTTGCCGGCTACATCCTTCACCAGCGTCGCGCAGGACCGCACCGCCTGGTTGTCCACGACAACTGTGCAGGCGCCGCACAAACCCTCGCCACAGCCATACTTTGTGCCGGTCAGGCCAAGGTCATAGCGCAGGACCCACAACAGCATGCGTCCATCGTCGACCATCACACGAGTCGGTTTGCCGTTGAGCGTGAAAGAAATCGTTCTTTGCATGCGGATTGGAATACACCAATGCGGGCTCTTTCGCTGTGATGGATGTATCGAAGAAAAGTGACAACTGCTTGAGCGCGGGAGGCAGTTCGGCGGGATTCGTATGTCGCTGAAAAGAATTGGCTCCTCAGGTAGGACTCGAACCTACAACCCTCCGGTTAACAG
>DAISJI010000015.1:12456-18825 GCA_036821585.1 Terriglobales bacterium | reverse complement strand
AAGCGTTGCGCAAGGCGAACTTTGCCGTTCCATTCCCCGACAACACGCCCACGCGCCTGCTGCGCAAAGGAACGCTGTCGTGCGAAAAGGAGTGCGTGTTCAAGCTGGCGCCGGCCGATGACGTCGGCGGCGGGGAATAAGGCCTGACGGGTAGCGCGGACGCCCTCGGTCGCGTTGCCCCGGGTGGCCCACCCTAGCCGGGTTTGCTAGGGTGGGGCTCATAATCCTCCGGGTGGGGCTCGCAAATCCTTGTCACAGACTTTTCCTTACCAATCGCGTTACCCTCCCCGCGTGCCCTCGCGCCTCAAACGCTATCAGCAAACACGCAACCTGCATTTCATTACCTTCACGTGCTACCACTGGCGCCCAAACCTATCAGTTCCGAGCACGTGCGACCTGTTCGAGGAGATGCTGGAGCAGACTCGCCGTCTCTATCGCTTCTTCGTGACCGGATACGTCGTAATGCCCGAGCATGTGCACCTGTTGGTCAGCGAACCGGAGCGGCGAACTTTGTCTGTCGCGCTCCAGGCGTTAAAGCAGTCCGTGTCTCGACGTCAGAGCCTGATCAAGCCGCCTTTTTGGCAAGCGCGCTACTACGACCGGAACATTTGGAGCGAGCAGGAGATGAAGGAGAAGCTCCGTTATATCCATCTCAATCCGGTGCGGCGAGGACTCGTGGCGAAAGCCGAGGACTGGGCCTGGAGCAGCGCTCGTCATTATCTGACGAGCGAGGAGCGCGTCGTAGAAGTGGAATCACAGTGGACAGCGCGGCGCAGAGAGCGCGCAGGGATTGACCCGAAGGTAAAGGTTAGACTTCCTCCCGCCCCACCCTAGCAAACCCGGCTAGGGTGGGCCACCCGCCGGGGAGCGCTCACAGTCATTGGACGAGGTCGGAGGGTAGTAGGATGCGCGCGAGGACGTACGCTGGCCCCCGTCTCATTCACTCCGGTCAAAATCGCGCTCACCGATTTTGGCCCCGGCTGCCCTCAGCCCGAGCAAGTCGAACGCTGCCCGCGCTGCGGTTGCCAAGCCCACACGCCGTCGCCATGCCTCACCTGCTCGTGCGGCATCGAAGCGCAAAACCCCGGCCTGTGCGCGTTGTGCCAGGTCGAAGTCCTCAAGCGCTCGTCGGCCAATCGCTGTTCTGTCTGCGAAGCGCGCGCGACGCTCGGATTGAAGCCCGCGCCCGCACGCCGTCGCTGAAAGCAAACGCGGCTGAGGAGTCCACCTCAGCCGCGTTACACGAAATCCACTGAATTCCGCGTTTTACACACGTCTTATGCTTGAATTTTTCCTTACAGGTGTCCACACTAGCGCCAGCTTTAACTTTCTTGTGAAAAGAAGGCAGAATTCATGATGACCACGGTACTTAGTGTTCTCTTCTCGGGAGTGGTCGCAGCTATTTTGACGTTCCTTCTAAGCCGCAGCGCCGCTAAAGGCGAAGCCAAAGCCAGGGCTGCGGCCGACGCGAACAGGGATGCACAGCAACAAGCAATGTTAGAGGACTGGGAGCACCGGAAGTACAAAGCAAACCAAAAGCTTTATTCCCTTCGTTTGATCACGGAGCTCTTCTATTCAGCGCGCAACGAAATATATTTCCTCGGTCTCGACCTGACGAATGCCGATGCGCTCCTCGCGGGCGCGGACCGCGCTACCGAGCAATACCTCCTGCAGAATAACCCGCAGATCACCGCGAAAGACCTCGTAGCGCATAAGACTTACTTGATGGCACAGCAGCAGCAACAAGTCGCAGCGCGTAAGATTTCGAGACTTGATCAGTACAACAACGCTGTTAAAGGCATCCAAGCTCGCGCCCAGGCGGAAGTCAGCGTTGCGTCACACTATGTTTCCCGCGACCTACTCGAACGTCTCGAACACCTATACAAAACGCTGTCGCAAAAGATCGACGTCGGCACCATCGCAGATGTCGCAGCGTCACTCAAGACATTCGACGGTCTGGAATTGGAATTCCGCCAACTCCAAAAAGGCATCCTCGGCGAAGTAGACACGGCGGTTAGAACTCTTGCGGTAACGGCAGGTCACTAACACCGCACGCTCGACCGCTCCGCCACACGCGCCGCCGCCACGGTAAAGCTGTGGCGCGGACGCGTGCGCGCGTCGCTACCTCAGCGCGGGTGCCCCACCCTAGCCGCTCTTGCTAGGGTGGGTTCAGGCTGAGGTGTCCACCCTCAGCCGCGCCGACCGATGGCGTTTGAAATGCGGCGACAATCTGCCATACTCTGCTCAAGACCACCCACTGAAGGGAACTCAACATGGCGACCAACCAGGTCGGCGAGAAGGTCCGCCTTCTCCCAGACATCCTCACAAAAGAGCAGAAGTCGGAAATTAGGCAGAAGATTCTGGCCCGTGGCGGCGCGCCCTGTCCTCGGTGCGGCGGCGAGGAGTTCGGCGTAATCGATGGCTTCGTCAATCTCCGCTTGAACTCGGGGACGGAGACTGCTTCTTCTAAGACCACCCAATTTGTTCCTACGGTCGCGACTGTGTGCATGAAATGCGCACATATTGCATTCCACTCCGCGTTCCTGCTCGATCTTTCGTGGTTGCCCCAGCGCCACACCGCGCCGTCGAACGAGGGGGGAAGATGAACGCTCCCGGTCAAACACAGGCAGCCATCGCGGATGCCCTTGCTGCTGAAATTAAGCAGGCCACCACGGTACACATGAACGTTGGCGGTAACACCATCATCGTCACGGAAGATCGCGTTCGCCTTTGTCTCCTCACCCATCTAGCTTCTCTGGCCAGCCGACAGAGTTGGATTGCACCAGCTGGAGTACTCATCACGATCGTCACGGCACTGGCGACCAGCACCTTCCATGACGCCCTGCTGAAAGCCTCTACGTGGCAGGCAATCTTCGTAGTGTCTGCACTTGTGGACACGGTGTGGCTCGTGGTCACCTTGTTGCATCTCGGAAAGGCCCCGACGATTGATGACGTCGTTTCCGAAATCAAGCAACACGTGGCGACGTGCGAGCCGCGATAATCTTCTCGGGCTGGTGGCCCACATCTGAAATTAATCCGACGGTGCCCCACATCTGCCCGCCTTTGGCAGATGTGGGCAGTCCGATTAGCAATCGAAAATCAGAAATGCCTCGTCACACCCGCGCGTGCTCCACATCACTGACAGCACACCTGCATTCTTCTAAACTCACCTTGTGACATCGAGGGTGTAGTGTCCCTCGCGTCCGATTCTCCCCCATGTCGGCCCGTAACCCCTTTCCGACGGATATTGCAACCGACTCCCTCAGACCATGCGCCCTGTGGGATTTCTGCGTTTTCCGGCCTTTTCTGTGGGACGTGTGGGAAATCCGGGGGGATGGGTTAACCAACTTGCAACTTTCAACGTACAATTTCCAACCGTTTTTCCCCAAGTTACTTGGGCTTATCTTGTTGATTCCATTCACCACGTCAAAAAACTACATCGTAATAGCGATTGCGATATTAACCATCACGTTAGCAGCCGCTTGCGCTTGAGGACTACCATATCCCCATGGCCACCACACTGGTCCCAGTCAAGAACCATCCCTTCCTTCTGAACGGCAAGCTCGCAACTGACGGCAAGACAGTTGAGGTACGCGCGCCGTACGATGGGGAAGTCGTCGGGACGGTGACGTACGGAACGCGGCAGAATGCGGAGCAGGCCATCTCCGCGGCACAGCGAGCCTTCGGAACGACGAAGCGCCTGCCGGCGTATGAGCGCCAGCGGGTGCTGCGCGCGATCGCACAGGCGCTCGGCGAACGAAGAGAAGAATTTGCGCGCGTGCTGGCCGCCGAAGCGGGGAAGCCCATCAAGGCGTCGCGCGTCGAAGTCGAGCGCGCGATCTTTACCTTCCAGGTTGCGGCCGAAGAGGCGACGCGCATCACCGGCGAGACGCTGCCGCTGGATCTGCAACCGTCGGCGCGCGGACGCTGGGCCATTCTGCGCCGGTTCCCGCTGGGCGTGGTATCGGCGATCATTCCTTTCAATTTCGCGCTCAATCTGGCCGCCCACAAACTTGCGCCGGCCATCGCCTGCGGATGCACCGTGGTGCTGAAGCCGCCGCCGCAGGACCCGCTCACTACCATGATGCTGGCGGAAATTATCCAGCAGACCGGTTGGCCGGATGGCGCGGTCAACATCGTTCCACTTGCGAATGAAGACGCGTCACCCCTGGTGACGGACGAACGGGTGAAGCTGCTGACCTTCACCGGATCGGCAAAGGCCGGTTGGGGCCTGCGGCAGCGCGCCGGACACAAGCGCGTGGTGCTGGAGTTGGGCGGCAACGCGGGCTGCATCGTGCACGGCGACGCCGACCTCGCGTACGCGGCCGAGCGCTGCGTGGCGGGCGGATTCGGGTATGCCGGGCAGAGCTGCATATCGGTACAGCGGATACTGGTGGAGCGTCCGGCGCTGGAGAAGTTCACGGCGCTGCTGGTGGAGGGCGCGCGCCAGCTGAAGACGGGCGATCCGCTGGACGAGAGCACCGACGTGGGGCCGATGATCCGCGAAGCCGACGCGGTCCGCGCCGAGCAGTGGGTGCAGGAAGCGGTTGCGGGAGGAGCGAAACCGCTCTGCGGCGGACGCCGCACGGGAAGCGTGTTCGAGCCGACCGTGCTCACCAACACAACGGCGACCATGCGCGTGAATTGCGAAGAAGTCTTCGCGCCGGTGGTGACGGTGGAAGCGTACGACAACTTCGACGATGCGCTGCGCCGGATCAACGCCACCCCTTACGGGTTGCAAGCGGGACTGTTCACGCGCGATGCGCGGCTGATCTTCAAGGCGTACGAGGAGCTGGAGGTCGGAGGCGTGATCGCAGGCGACATCCCGAGCTTCCGCATGGACCACATGCCCTACGGCGGCGTGAAGGAGTCGGGCACCGGGCGCGAAGGACTGAAGTACGCGATGGAAGATATGACCGAGAGGAAACTGCTGGTGATGAACATCTAGGGCTTCAGGCTTCGGGCGGCGGGCTTCGGGAAATGCAGGTTCCTCGACTCGGATGCGCGAACCCGCACGCCAACAGCGGGCGGGCTGGTTTCCGCGCGCATCCTCACTCGGAATGACACACTACAGAAATTTGTTCCGCGCCTCGATGTGATGAGTTGTTCAACAATTACACCGGCTGCTGTTATAGGGAACCATCCCGCCGATTCGCCCGTCCAGCGCGGCTTTTGGAAAAATAATTTGATTCGTGACGCGAATTAAAATCATCTTGCACTTCACAGTACATAAGGTAGGATGCGAGCCGCGCAGCGGCGGTTCACTGCGGCAGGATGCAGAAATAGTTCCAGTTGGACCTCGGGCAGCCCGGGTAAAAGCCCGCACTTTACAGGGACAATTTGTATTTTGCGCGGGCAGACGAGGGCGCGGCGCGGGGTGACGTTTCCCGAAGGGAAGTCACGGATTGCGGGCGAGGCAATCTGGTACAATCACACGTTTTCGTGATGGGCGTCACTCCTTATGGTGACGTGAAACGCAGCTCAGATTGAAGCCACCCGGGCCGGGCGTCCGGAAGCGAGGAACGTGCCGTTCGATGCCCCAGATCTTTCATCGAAGCTTTAATACAGTTTCCCGCGTATCGATCGTCGTCGTTCTTCTCGCGGCAGGCTTGGCCTTTTTTGCGGCCGAGCAGATCCAGCGGTCGGGGTATGTGAGCTTGCAGGGGGTGCACCGCGAACAGCCGGTGCCCTTCAGCCATGTCCGGCACGTGGCGGGCAACGGCATCGACTGCCGTTACTGCCACACGTCGGTCGAGACCTCCAGCTTCGCCGGCATCCCGCCGACCAAGACGTGCATGAACTGCCATGCGCAGATCTGGACGAACGCGCAGATGCTGGAGCCGGTGCGCGAAAGCTTCCGCAGCGGGCGTTCCATCGAGTGGAACCGCGCCAACGAGCTGCCCGACTTCGTCTATTTCGACCACAGCATTCACGTCAACAAGGGCGTGGGCTGCGCCAGTTGCCACGGACAGGTGGACCGCATGCCGCTGATGTACGCGGAAGGCAGCCTGCAGATGGAATGGTGTTTGGACTGCCATCGCGCGCCGGAAAAGAACCTGCGGCCGCGCGACGAAGTATTCAACATGCGCTACCAGCCGCCGTCGTTCAACCACATCGTGAAGGTTGACGACAAGGAATTCAAGGACCAGAAGGCTTTAGGCGCTTACCTCGTGAACAAGTACCACGTGCGCAGCGTTTACGACATTACCAGTTGCAACACCTGCCACCGCTAGGCGGGCCGATGGGGATGATGGACGGAAAACTCAAAGAAGAATTGGTGCAGATCCAGTTGGGGAATCACAACCCCGGCCTGGCCAACACCGGGCCAGACCGGGGCACCCCCAAAACCGGGCCAGACCGGGGCACCCC
>DAISJI010000015.1:0-12356 GCA_036821585.1 Terriglobales bacterium | reverse complement strand
CCAACACCGGGCCAGACCGGGGCACCCCCAAAACCGGGCCAGACCGGGGCACCCCAGGCGGCGACGCTCCGCGCTTCTGGCGCAGCCTGGATGAGCTGCACCAGTCGGGCGAGTTCCAGCGCGAGTTGCACCGTGAGTTTACGGATGACGCGGGCGTGCTGGACGAGGTTTCGCGGCGCGGCTTCCTGAAGCTGCTGGGCGCGTCGGCGGCGCTGGCCGGCATGACCGGCTGCACCAAGCTGCCGGTCGAGACGATCATGCCTTACGTCACGCAGCCGGAAGAGATCGTGCCCGGGCGTCCGCTCTACTTCGCCACCAACATGGAGTTGAGCGGGTACGCCGAGGCGTTGCTGGCATGCAGTCACGAGGGGCGTCCGACCAAGCTGGAGGGAAATCCCGAGCACCCGATCAGCCTGGGCGCCACCAACGTTTTCGCGCAGGGCGCGCTGCTGGACCTCTACGATCCGGACCGTTCGCAGAGCAACACGTATTTGGGCGATGTGCGCCCGTGGCCGGAATTCATCGGGGCCATGCAGGGCCCGATGACTTCGCAGAAAGCGAGTGGCGGCGCCGGTTTCCGCCTGCTGACGGGCGCGATCAGCTCGCCCACGCTGGGCGCGCAGATCCGCACTCTTAAAGAACTTTTCCCGCAGATGAAGTGGCATACCTGGGAGCCGGTCAACCGCGACGGCGCGCGCGGCGGTTCGCAGATGGCGTTCGGCCAGCAGGTGGAGACGGTCTACAACCTGGAAAACGCTGACATCATCGTCACCCTCGACGCCGATTTCCTGATGGGCGGCTTCCCCGGCTTCACGCTCTATGCGCGGCAGTACGGCAAGCGCCGCAATCCCGACGACCAGCGCAGCATGAACCGCATGTACGCCATCGAAAGCTCGCCGACGGTGACCGGTTTCAAGGCCGACCATCGCCTGCCGGTGAAGGCGTCGGAGATCGAGCAGTACGCGCGGGCGCTGGCTTCACGGCTCGGCGCCGGTGGCGGCGGGAGCGTCAAGAACGAACACAACGCGTGGCTCGACGCGCTGGCCAAGGACCTGCAAGCACATCGCGGGGCAGCGGTCATTATCCCCGGCGAGTACCAGCCGGCGGCGGTGCACGCGCTCTGTCACGCCATGAACGACGCGCTGGGCGCCGTCGGCAAGACGGTGTCGTATAGCGATCCCATCGTCGAAAACCCGGTGGACAACGCCGCCTCGATGCGCGAACTGGTGGGCGATATCAATGCCGGCAAGGTCCAGATGCTGCTTATCCTCGGCGGCAACCCGGTGTTCGACGCGCCGGCCGACCTGGATTTCGCGAACGCCTTGAGCAAAGTGGCGGTGAAGGTACACCACGCGCTGCACCAGAACGAGACTTCCGCGTATTGCCACTGGCACGTCAGCGCCACGCATTTCCTGGAAGAGTGGAGCGATGCGCGGGCGGTGAACGGGATGGTCAGCATCCGGCAGCCGCTGATTGCGCCGCTTTACAGCGGGCGCAGCGCGCACGAGGTGCTGGCGGTTTTCCATAACCAGGCCGACGCTACCGGCTACGAACTGGTGCGGGCTTATTGGAAGGCGCAGGACAAGGGGCCGGATTTCGAGGCCTACTGGCGGCGCGCGGTACACGACGGCTTCATGGCCGGCAGCGAGTTCAAGCCCAAGACGGTGAAGGCAAATGCCGGCGGAATCGGCGCGGCTCCGCAGCCGCAGGGCGGCGATGCGCTGGAGATCATCTTCCGCCACGATCCTTCGATCTACGACGGCCGCTGGGCCAACAACGGCTGGTTACAGGAATGTCCGAAGCCGCTTTCGAAGCTGACGTGGGAAAACGGCGTGTTCATCAGCCCGGCGACGGCGAAGAAGCGCCTGGATTTTGAAGGCGGCCAGCACACGCGCGTGGTGAAGTTGAATTACCGCGGCAAGGAAATCGAAGCCCCCATCTGGGTACAGCCGGGCCAGCCCGACGATTGCCTGACCGTACACTTCGGCTACGGACGCACGCGCGCCGGCCGCAACGGCGACAACAAGGGCGCGAACACGTACAAGCTGCGCTTCGCCGATTCGCCCAACTTCGGTTTCGGCGCGAAGATCGCGCTCACCGGCGCGATGTACGACCTGGCGTCCACGCAGGGCTACCAGATGATCGAGGGCCGTAACGTGGTGCGCGCGGCCTCCTACGAGGAATACAAGAAGAAGCCGGATTTCGCGCACGAGCACACCGAAGCGCCCAAGTACGACGACACGCTCTACCCGAATTACGATTATTCGGCGCAGGGCAACGCCGGCAATTCCGAGAAGCAGTGGGACCGCCACGGGGCGGCGGGATACCGCTGGGCGATGGAGATCGACCTGAACTCCTGCGTCGGGTGCAACGCCTGCATCATCGCCTGCCAGGCGGAGAACAACATCCCCGTGGTCGGCAAGGAACAGGTGCTGCGCGGCCGCAAGATGCACTGGCTGCGGGTGGACACCTATTACGAAGGCGACGTTTCCAATCCACGCATGTACTTCGAGCCGCTGCCGTGCATGCAGTGCGAGGACGCGCCCTGCGAACTGGTTTGCCCGGTGGGAGCGACTGTCCACAGCAGCGAAGGCCTGAACGACATGGTTTACAACCGCTGCGTCGGCACGCGCTACTGCTCGAACAACTGTCCGTGGAAGGTGCGCCGCTTCAACTTCCTGCTCTTCAACGACTGGAACACTCCGCAAACGAAGCTGGTGCGCAATCCCGAGGTCACGGTGCGCAGCCGCGGCGTGATGGAGAAGTGCACCTACTGCGTGCAGCGCATCACCAAGGGGCGCATCGCGGCGGAGATCGAAGACCGGCGGGTGCGGGACGGCGAAATCATCACCGCCTGCGAGCAGGTGTGCCCGTCGAACGCAATCGTCTTCGGCGACCTCAACGATCCGGAAAGCAAGATCAACCGCTTGAAGCAGAACCCGCGCAACTTCGGGGTGCTGGAGGAATTGAACACGCGTCCGCGCACGACCTACATGGCGGCAGTATGGAACCCGAACCCGGCGATGCCCGACTTCGCCGCCAAGCAGCAGCCGGAGCAGCATTACTGATGGCAGAGAACGAACAAGTCGCGGAACTGGATATGCTGGAGGGCCGCCCGCCGGTGATTGCGCCGGGGTATACGTTCGACAGCATCACCGAGAAAATCAGTTCCATCATTCTGACAGCGCACACGCCGATCGGATGGTGGGTGGGAGTAGCGCTGTCCGGGATGATCGTCGGCGTGCTGACCATCGCCATCGGTTATCTGTTCTACCGCGGCGTCGGCATCTGGGGCATCAATATGCCGGTGGCCTGGGGCTGGGCCATCGTCAACTTTGTGTGGTGGATCGGTATCGGCCACGCCGGCACGCTGATCTCGGCCATCCTGCTGCTGCTGAGGCAGTCGTGGCGAAATTCCATTAACCGCTTTGCCGAGGCGATGACGCTGTTTGCGGTCGCCTGCGCCGGCATGTTCCCGCTGCTGCACATGGGGCGTCCGTGGGTCTTCTACTGGATGTTCCCCTACCCGAACACGATGAGCATCTGGCCGCAGTTCCGCAGCCCGCTGGTGTGGGACGTGTTCGCCGTTTCGACGTACTTCACGATCTCGCTGGTGTTCTGGTTCGTGGGGCTGATCCCCGACCTGGCCACGCTGCGCGACATGGCGCAGAACCGCGTCGGGCGTATCATCTACGGATTTCTCGCGCTGGGATGGCGCGGCTCGGCGCGGCACTGGCACCGCTACGAGACGGCGTACCTGCTGCTGGCCGGACTGGCAACTCCGCTGGTGCTCTCGGTACACACGGTGGTGAGCTTCGACTTCGCCATCGGCATCGTCCCGGGCTGGCACACCACGATCTTCCCGCCGTACTTCGTGGCGGGCGCGATTTACTCCGGCTTCGCCATGGTGATGATCCTGGCCATCCCGATCCGCTCAGTCTTCAAGCTGCAGGACATGATCACCGACCGCCACCTCGACAACATGGCGCGCATCACGCTGGCAACGGGCCTGATCGTGTCTTACGGCTACATCGTGGAAATTTTCATGGCGTGGTACGGCGGGACCATATTCGAGAAGCACATGATGTGGAACCGGATGCACGGTTACTACAAGGCCGAATACTGGACGCTGATTTTCATTAACGTCATCTTCGTGAACGTGCTCTGGTCGAAAAAAGTTCGCAGCAGTCCCCAGGCGCTGTGGATCGTTTCCGCCGTGGTCCTGGTGGCGATGTGGCTGGAGCGGTTTGTGATCGTGGTCATCAGCCTGTCGCAGGATTTCCTGCCCTCGAGCTGGGGCATCTACCACCCGACACGCTGGGACTACGCCATCTTCATCGGCACGCTGGGCTTCTTCACTTTTTCGTTCCTGCTGTTCATTCGCGTGTTGCCGATGATTTCGATTTTCGAAATGAAGCACCTGTTGCCGGAATCGCATCCACACGTGCCGCCGCTGGAGACTGGGGCATGAAACCAGCGATGACCAAGCCGCCGATTTACGGCCTGATCGCCGAGTTCGACACGCCGACCGAGATCGTCGTGGCCGCGCGGAAGGCGCACGCCGAAGGCTATCGCCACTTGGACGCCTACAGCCCGTTCCCGGTGGAAGGCTTGGCGGAGTCGATCGGATTCCGCCGCAACCGCGTGGCGCTGGTCTGCCTGGTGGGAGGACTGCTCGGACTGGCGAGCGCTTACATCCTGCAGTATTGGATCAACACCATCGCCTATCCGCTGAATATCGGCGGACGCCCGTTCCATTCCTGGCCATCGTTCATCATCGTGACCTTCGAATTGACGATTCTTTTTGCCGGTTTGTCGGCGGCGGTCGGGATGATCATCATGAACGGCCTGCCGCTTCCGTATCACCCCGTCTTTAATGTTCCGAGTTTCAGCGCCGCCAGCCGCGACAAGTTTTTCCTCTGCATCGAGGCTGTCGATCCCCGGTTCGACCGCGAAACAACCCATGCGTTCCTGTCGAGCCTGGACCCGCGCGCGATCACGGAGGTGCCTCATTAGAGCGATCGCAACATTGAGGCGCGTCCGCACCGTGGGATTGCTGATGGCGGCCCTGGCCGTGATGAGCGGCTGCCGCATCGACATGCACGTGCAGCCAAAGGTGCTGCCGCTGACACACAGCGACTTTTTCGAAGACGGGCGCGGCTCGCGTTCGCTGGTGCCCGGTACCATCGCCCGCGGACAGCTCAAAGAGGATACGTACCTCTACACCGGCATGATCAACGGCAAGCCGGGCGACATGATGCCGTTTCCCGCGACTCGCGAAGTGCTGGAACGCGGGCGGCAGCGCTTCAATATTTACTGTTCGCCGTGCCATTCGACGATCGGCGACGGCAACGGGATGATCGTGCAGCGCGGCTTCCGGCATCCACCGTCGTTCCACAGCCCGACGCTGCGGCAGGCGCCGCTGGGACACTTCTACGACGTCATGAGCAACGGCTTCGGCGTCATGCCCGATTACTCAGCGCAGGTGCCGACCAACGACCGCTGGGCCATCGCGGCTTACATACGGGTGCTGCAACTAAGCCAGAACGCGACGGCGGGCGATATGCCTCCGGCCGAAACTACTCCGACGGGCCACGGGGAGAAGAAACAGTGAGCGCGAACGAGCGGTTGACCATTACCGACTTTGCACCGCCGGCCGTGATTGGCAGGTGGCGCATGCGCGCGCTCGTGGTCGGCGGAGTGTTCGCTCTCGCCTCGATGGTTGGGTTCTTGATTGAGCCGCAGCAGGCGATGCATTCGTACCTCGTCGCCTTCATGCTGGCGCTGGGCCTGACGCTCGGCTCCATGGCCTGGCTGATGGTGTGGCACCTGACCGGAGGATCGTGGGGCGTGCCGATCCGCCGAATTCTGGAAGCGGCCATCGCCACGCTACCGTTGCTGGTCGTGGCGTGGATACCGGTCGCGATCGGCGTCCACCTCAATTACGCGTGGTCGCAGTCTGCCGTTCACGAAGCGGGAAAAGCGGCGCATCAAGCGTCGCCCTGGCTGACCACGGGCGGATTCGTTTTGCGTGGTATTGCGTACTTCCTGATCTGGGGAGTGCTGGCGTGGTTCCTGCTGAACTGGTCGAATGAGCAGGACAATCCTCCCGACCGCGCCTTCGGCACGCGCTTCCGCGGCATCAGCGGCGTGGGCCTGGTCATCTATGCGTGGACGCTCACGTTTGCCGTGGTGGACTGGGTGATGTCGTTGACGCCCGATTGGACCTCGACCATCTACGGCCTGATTTTCCTGGTCGGCCAGGGCCTGATCGCCTTGTGTTTCGTGACGATTGTCAGCCACTGGCTGCGCGCTTACGAGCCGATGGCATCGTTGCTTCGCCCGGGCAACTTCCACGATTACGGCAAGCTGATACTCACCTTCGTGATGCTGTGGGCGTACTTCAACTTCTCACAGTGGCTGATCATCTGGGGCACCAACCTGCCGGAAGAGGCGCACTGGTTCACCGACCGCATCCACGGGGGCTGGGGATACGTGGCGATCCTGCTGATCATCGGTGAGTTCGCGCTGCCGTTCTGCCTGCTGCTCTCGCGTCCGCTGAAGAGGAATTCCGGCAAACTGCTCTGGGTGGCGGTCTGGCTGGTGGTGATGCGCTTGGTGGACCTGTACTGGCACATCGAACCGGTATTCAGCAAGGGGCGCCTGCATTTTTCCTGGCTCGACGCGGTCATGCCGATCGGGCTGATCGGCTTGTGGCTGGCGTTTTTCTTCTGGAACCTGGCCCGCAAGCCGCTGGTCGTGCTGCACGATCCACACCTGCGCGTTTTCCTGGAGGCCGAACATGAGTGAGCATCGGCGCACCGATCACGAGGGCGAAGTCGACATGGGACGCACACAGCATCCCGAGGCGGGCTACGACCACTCCGACCTGGGCGCGCGCGGCATCATTGGGTTCTTCATCGGGATGGCGGTCATGGTGATCTTTATTCTCATCCTGGCCTGGGGATTCATCCGCACGTACGCCCACTTCGAGCCGAAGCCGCTGGCGCGCTCGTCGGCGATCACCGTGCCGGAGGCGCAGACGGGTCCCAAGGGCGATCCGGCCAGCCGGTTCCCCGCGCCGCAGTTGCAGTCGGATGAAGCGGGAGACATGAACCAGTACCGCGAGGCGGTGGAGCAGCAACTGAATTCCTCCGGCTGGATCGACCAGCAGGCGGGCGTTGCGCATATCCCGGTGGAACGGGCAATCGACCTGGTCGCACAGCGCGGCTTGCCGGTACGTCCCGAGCAACCGCAGACACAACCAGCGAAACTCGGCAGCGGTGTGCCCCACCCAAGCAAAGGCAGCTTGGGTGGGCCACCCGAGTCCGCCGGCGGCACCGTGCCGCACGGAAATAAATAGGTGCAAGCGAGATGGTGAAGCGAACAGTGAAAACGATCGCGGTGGCAGCAGCCGGATGGCTGCTGGCCAGCGGCATGGCTGTGGCGCAAGGCATGGGCGGTCCGGTGTACAAGCCGGCCACGCCGCCGCCGCAGATCCTGGGCAATATCAGCATCGACCAAAACCTGAAGCAGCAAGTCCCGCTCGACCTCCCGTTCAAGGACGAGAACGGGCGTGACGTGAAGCTCTCCGACTACTTCGGCAGCAAGCCGGTCATCCTATCGCTCGTCTATTACGAGTGCCCCATGCTGTGCACGGAAACGCTGAATGGCATGGTGAGTGCCTTCAAGGTGCTGAAGTTCGACGTCGGCAAAGAGTTCAACGTGGTGACGATCAGCTTCGACGCACGGGAGACCCCGGCGCTGGCGGCGGAAAAACAGAAGAACTACCTGCGCCAGTACGGACGTCCCGGCGCCGAGCAGGGCTGGCATTTCCTGACCGGCCCACAGTCCTCGATTGACGCGGTGACGAAGAGTGTGGGCTTCCACTACGCCTGGGACCAGAGCACGCAGCAGTTCGCGCATGCGACCGCGCTCTTTCTGCTGACGCCCGACGGCAAGATCGCCCAGTATTACTACGGCGTGGAATTTTCGCCCCGCGACCTGCGCTTCGGGATCATCGAGGCTTCACAGGGCAAGACCGGCACGGTGGTGGACCAGGTGCTGCTCTACTGCTTCCACTACGACCCGCGGAGCGGGAAATACGGCGCCATCATCACGCGCGTGGTGCAACTGGCGGGCGGCATCACGATACTCCTGCTGGGCGGCTTCCTGATTGCCATGTTCCGGCTGGAGCCCAAGCATCGGCGGACCGAGAGCACGGGAGGGAAACCCTAGACCATGGGCGAGAGTCTCCCACTTTGGCCGGCACGCGCCTCCTCCATGGCGGCCCAGACGGACGCGCTGGTGTTGTTCCTGGTCGCCGTCACCGGCTTTTTCACACTCGTCATCTTCATCCTGATCTTTTCCTTCGCGATGAAATACCGCAAGGAAAAGCACCCGGTGGCCGCCGACATCCTCGGCTCCAACGTGCTGGAAGTGACCTGGTCGATCATTCCGTTCGGCATCTTCATGATGATGTTCGTGTGGGGCGCGATCGTTTACATGCAGGAGGTGCGGCCGCCGGCGAACGCCATGGAGATTTTCGTCGTCGGCAAACAATGGATGTGGAAGTTCCAGCACCAGGAGGGCCAGCGCGAGATCAACCAGTTGCACGTGCCGCTGGGCCGCGACGTGATGCTGACCATGATTTCGCAGGACGTGATCCACGACGTCTTCATTCCCGCCTTCCGCGTGAAACGGGACGTGTTGCCGGGCCGTTACACGACGCTGTGGTTCCGCGCCATCAAGCCCGGACGCTACCACCTGTTCTGCTCGCAGTATTGCGGCACCATGCACTCGGGCATGATTGGGGAAGTGGTGGTGATGGAGCCGGCGGCGTACCAGGCTTGGCTGGCAGGCGGCAACGCCGAGGGTTCGCTGGCCTCGACCGGGCAGAAACTTTTCCAGCAACTGGGTTGCGCGACCTGCCACCGCTTCGACACGCAAGGACGCGGACCGAACCTGGTGGGCGTCTATGGCAAGCCCGTGCTGCTCGACGACGGCCGCACCGTGACCGCCGACGACAACTACATTCGCGAGTCCGTCCTGACGCCGGGGGCGAAGGTGGTAGCGGGGTTCAAGCCGATCATGCCGTCGTTCAACGGCACCGTGAACGAGGAGCAATTGCTTTCGCTGGTGGCTTACGTGAAATCGATTTCTCAACCGGAGCAGCGCCAACCGGCCAGTAACCGTCCGGCCGAACCGGCGCCGGCTCCAGCAACTCCTAAAGGGCGTTAGTTATATGTCTTCGACGGTCACAACGGCGGCGGTGGAACGCACCAACTACTTGAACGTGGATTACAGCCTCAAGTCGTGGCTGCTGACTACCGACCACAAGCGCATCGCGATCCTGTACATGCTGTCGATCACCGCCATGTTCTTCATCGGCGGAGCGGCGGCGACTTTGATCCGGCTCGAGCTGCTGACTCCCGCCGGCGACCTGATGTCGTCGGACACCTACAACAAGATGTTCAGCATCCACGGCATCGTCATGGTGTTCTTTTTCCTGATCCCGTCGATCCCTGCCACGCTCGGCAATTTCCTGGTGCCGATGATGATCGGCGCCAAGGACCTGGCGTTTCCGAAGATCAACCTGGCCAGTTGGTACATGTACATTACCGGCGCCGGCTTGATGCTCTACGTGATCGCCACGGGCGGCGTGGACACGGGCTGGACGTTCTACCCGCCGTTCAGCAGCACCTATTCGAATACGCACGTGATCGCGGCGATCATCGCCATCTTCATCGCCGGGTTCTCCTCGATCTTCACGGGCTTCAATTTCATCGTCACCATTCACCGCATGCGCGCGCCGGGTATGACCTGGAACCGGCTGCCGCTGTTTATCTGGGGCCACTACGCGACGTCGGTGATCATGGTGCTGGGCACCCCGGTGGTGGCGATTGCGCTCTCGCTGATTGCGCTGGAGCGCGCCTTCCACCTCGGTATTTTCGATCCCCGGATGGGCGGCGACCCGGTGCTTTTCCAGCACCTGTTCTGGTTCTACTCGCACCCGGCCGTGTACATCATGATTTTGCCGTCCATGGCGGTGGTATCGGAAGTGGTCTCGACCTTCAGCCGCAAGCGCGTCTTCGGCTATTACGCTGTCGCGCTGGCTTCGGTGATGATCGCCGTCATCGGGTTCCTGGTGTGGGCACACCACATGTTCGTGGCCGGCATCTCGCCGTACGCCGCGCTGGTGTTCTCGCTGCTCAGCTATTTCGTGGCGGTGCCGTCGGCCATCAAGGTCTTCAACTGGACGGCGACGATGTTCAAGGGCTCGATCACCTTGAGCACGCCCATGCTCTATTCCATGGGTTTCATCGGCCTGTTCACGATGGGCGGGATGACCGGGCTCTTCGTGGCGTCGCTGGGCGTCGACGTGCACGTGCACGACACCTACTTCATCATCGCCCACTTCCACTACATCATGGTGGGCGGCGCGGTGATGGGCTACCTGTCGGGCATCCACTTCTGGTGGCCGAAGATGACCGGCCGCATGTATCCAGAGGTCTGGGGCAAGATCGCCGCCGGGACCATCTTCCTCGGCTTCAACCTGACGTTCTTCCCGCAGTTCGTGCTCGGCTACCTGGGCATGCCGCGCCGCTACCACGCGTATCCGGAGGAATTCCAGGTGCTCAACGTGATGTCCACCGCGGGCGCATCGATCCTGGCGGTCGGATACGTCCTGCCGCTGATTTACCTGATGTGGTCGCTGCGTTACGGCAAGGTGGCGGAAGACAACCCGTACCGCGCGACCGGCCTGGAATGGCGCACGCCGAGTCCGCCGCCGACGGAGAACTTCACGGAAACGCCGATCGTTACCTGGGACGCCTACGACTATTCCAGCCTGCCGGAGGAGGACTAAGTTGCACGATAACGCGCACGTTGTCGAACAACCCGGCCTGCGCCACCATTTCGCCGACATGGAACAGCAGCGCGCCAGCGCCACGCTCGGCATGTGGGTGTTCCTGGTCACCGAAATCATGTTCTTCGGCGGACTCTTCCTGGCCTACCTGGTGTACCGCTCGGCGCATTTCGGAGCGTTCGCCATCGGCTCCGAACACATGGACTTCTGGCTGGGCACGATCAACACGGTCATCCTGCTGTGCAGCAGCTTGCTGGTGGCGCTATCGGTGCACGCGGTGCAGGTCGGGAAAACGAAGCTGTGCGCGGTACTGCTGTTGATCGCCGCTCTGTGCGGCGTGGGGTTCCTGGGCGTCAAGGGCGTCGAATATTACGGCCACTACCAGGAAGGCGCGGTGCCGGGCCCGTATTGGCACCTCGATCTGCCGCAAGGCACGGACGTGCAGAACGTGCAGATGTTCTTTTACATCTACTTCGTGATGACCGGGCTGCACGCCATTCACGTCACCATCGGTATCGGGCTGCTGGCGGTGATCGCGTGGTTCGCATGGAAAGGACGCTACTCGCCCGCCTATCACAACCCGGTCCACGTCAGCGGGCTGTACTGGCACTTCGTCGACGTGGTGTGGATTTTCCTGTACCCGTTGCTGTACCTGATTTCAGCCAAGAAGGCCTGATGCATGTCTGAGCACATCGTTCCGCGGAAGACGTACTACATCGTATGGGCGCTGCTGATGGCGCTGATGATCATCACCGCCGCACTCTCGCGCGTCCCGCTGGGGGAGTGGAATACGGTCATCGCGCTGGCGATTGCCACCGTCAAGGCGCTGCTCGTGCTGCTCTTCTTCATGCACCTGAAATACGAAAACTACAGGATCACCTGGGTCGCCGTGATCGGCGGCTTCTTCTGGCTCTTCCTCTTGCTGGGGCTGACCATGACGGATTACCTCACGCGCGGGCCCAGCGGCTTCGCCGGACACTGACACCGCGGATCGAATCCGTCCCTTTCCATCGGCGTGCATCGGCGTTAATCTGCGGCTGACTGTTTTCGCATGAAGAACAAGCTCCTGAACGATGCGACCGGGAAAACCTGGGTACTCGTCTTCGCTCCCGGCGACGAGCCCGTCTCCGTGCTCACCGACTTCACCCGCGAGCACGGCATCCACGCTGCCCGCATCAGCGGCATCGGAGGATTCGCCGAGGTCACGCTCGGCTACTTCAACCTGCAGACGAAGCAATACGAGCGCATTCCGATTCGCGAGCAGGTCGAGGTGATGTCGCTCACCGGCAACGTCGCGCTGTTCGAGGGCAAACCCAAGCTGCACGTGCACGTGGTCATCGGCAAGCGCGACGGCAGCGCGCACGGCGGACACCTGCTGGAAGCGCGCGTGCAGCCCACCCTCGAAGTAATGATCGTGGAATCGCCGGCAACCATGCAGCGCACCATTGACCCGGCCACCGGCCTGCCGCTGCTGGAACCGTGAAGGTGT
>DAISJI010000014.1:16630-18829 GCA_036821585.1 Terriglobales bacterium | reverse complement strand
GCGGGAAGTTCGTCATCACCGCCGGATCGTGTCCCGGAATGATCAGCTTCGGATTGGCCGCGAGCTGTTTCATCCGGTCCTGCGCGCGCAGGTTGGAGTCGGCATCCAGCGTGGCCGCGATGGGCACGTGTTTTTCCAGGTTCTCGTACAAATACATATTGTCGCTGGCAAGCACCACCGTGCCGCCCGCAGTGCTCACGCCGACGTACTGCGACGCGTAGGTATGCTTGCCGCCGGTATAGCACGTGATACCGGGCAGGATCTCCTGGGCGTCGCCGTTCACCAGCCCGACTCGTCCCTGCGTGTTCAGCTTGACCAAAGCCAGCACATCTTCGGGATCGATGCCGCCGTGCGTGCGACGCGATTGCCACGCCTCGCCCGCGTAGTACTGCAACTCGTCTTTTTGGATCCAGATCTTCGCGTTGGGGAACAGGTCGAGGCCGTCGGCGTGGTCCCAGTGCAGGTGCGTGATGATCACGTCGGTGATGTCCTCCGGTTTCAGACCCACGCGCTGGAGCATCTCCGATGGTTTGGTGAAGTCCTTGACGTTCCAGTCCTTGAAGAATTGCGGGCGGTAGAAGCCGGTGTCCACCAGGATGTTCTTGCCGTTGCCGCGCACCAGCCAGATGAGCATTGCGATGTCGAGCTTGCGCGCCTTGTCGGCGCCGGCAACCAGATCCGCAACCGGGAAGTCCGGGAGCGTCGCGTAACGCAGGGCATAGACTTCGTACCGCGGCTTGCTTTGTGCAAATGCGGGCAGGACGGCGGCGACAGTCAGAAGCAACGCAATCAGGCGGGAGAGTTTCATAATGCGCGAGAGATTATCAGAATTGTGGCACCGGCTGCCCCCAGCCGGTCCGATCGAGCCTTATACCACCGGAATTGCGACCGAAATCTCGAAGCGAAGCTTGGAATAAGCGTCCCGTAACGCCCGCTCTACCTTTTCTGGCGTCTCTGCGCGCGCGAAAATGAATCCGAGATAGGACGCGCCTTCCGGCAGTGGGACGAGTTCCTGGCGCAGCTTCGCGGTGATTTCAATGCGTTCGATTCCCACTATCCGCTCCGCCTCTTCGAGTCCTTCCGCACCTTCGTAAAATCCGGCCCGCGGGATCGGGATCATCATCACGCCCGAGGCGCGCGACTCACGCTCGTACCCGCTGACGTCCTCGCCAGCGGCGTGGCGCAGGATCAGTTCCTCGAGGGAAACAACAGCGGATTCCTCCCCTTCGCTCCGCTCAGGGTGGGAATGACAACTTTCAGGATTGCGGGGCGGGACAAATCGCAGCGCTCCGGCGCAGAGTCCGCCGATCGGACGCGCGGCGATGTCGAGCATCCACGCGCCTTCGCCATTCAACCGCATTTCCATGTGCACCGGACCATGCGTGAGTCCGACGGCCGCAACTGCCAGCTCGGCGCAGCGCGTGAGTTCCTGCTGCTCGGCAGCGTTCAGGCGCGAGGGCGTGACGTAAATCGTTTCCTCGAAGAACGGGCCGTCCAGCGGGTCGGGCTTGTCGAAGATGGCGAGTACGCGCAAGCGACCGCGCGAGACCAATCCTTCGACGGCGAATTCACGCCCCGCGATGAAGCTTTCCACCTGGATCCATCCGGCGCTTTCTTCGCGCAGGATCTTCACGTCTTTGTGCTGCAACAGCCGGCGGATGCGCGCGAATGCCTCCGCGAATTCCGCTTCATGGTTGGCGCGAATCACGCCGCGGCTCGCGCTCAGTCCCAGCGGTTTGAGCACGCACGGATACGGCACCGCGCGCGCGGCCTGGTGCTGGTCGGCGTGGACCTTGAAGCGCATGTACCAGGGAACGCGCATGGCTGCGGCCTTGTAGCGTTCGCGCGCGAGAAACTTGTTACGGCAGACCTCCACCGCTTCCGGCGAATGAAACTTCGCGCCCAATTCGCGGGCGGTGACGGCTGCGGTAAGAGTCGGGGCGTCGCCGATGGCAACTACGCCGTCGATCGCCTGGTGCAGCGCGAATTCGCGGATCTTCGCCGCCGACGCTTGCGGCTTCTGGAAACGTACGGAGATCGCACCGTCGTTCCACGGATTATCAAGTCCATGGCAGTTGTCGCTGGCCAGTACCAGCGGCACACCGATGCGCTCCGCCGCCTCGCGGAACTGCTGCGCCTGGTAGCCGGTGGTGGTGGTGAGTAAAAGGAGCCGGGGCATGATCAGCAACCATTTTACGT